>NZ_JACJDN010000075.1:0-10041 GCF_014163565.1 Pseudoalteromonas sp. SR45-5
GCGCTAGGTGATGACGGTTATTTAAATACAACTATCAATTACCGTGACCGTGCACCGACTAACCGTGCCGGTTTACATGGCTCTTGTCAGTTTTATGGTTGTACAGAACTAAGTGACGGCACTTTACTTGCTGGCGATCCGCGTGAGCTGACAGCCGATCGTGATACCTTTAGAATTGGTGATGCTGATTCTCAGCAGTTTGGTTTAACAATTAATACCGGTTACGAGTTAGGTGATGGCGAGCTTTACGGCTTTATTACTTACTCAACACGCGAAAATGAGTCGGCTGCATTTTTCCGTCATAATGCAAATGCAGGCGGTAACCCAGTACTACAAGATAACGATGCAACGATTCCGCTAGGTTTCTTACCAAAAATCAACACAACTATCGACGATATCTCGTACAACTTTGGTTATAAAACTGAATTTGATAACGATGCAAGCCTTGATTTATCTTACACCTATGGTGAGAACAGCATTGATTACACTACAAGTGACACTATCAATGCCTCATACGCTAACTTTTTACGTTATGACCAAGGCTTAAGTGCAGCTGATATTCGTACAACTATTCCACGTGAAGCGTACGCTTACGGCATGGAATTATCACTGCAAACAATCAATATTGATTTTACGCAAAACTTTGATGATTATTCGTTAGCAATGGGTGCTGAAATACGTACTGATGAATACCGTATTTTAGAAGGTAATGAATATGCGTACCGCGATTACGACACATTAAATGGTGTAAGTATTTACAGCGGTTTAAGTGGCGGTGTTGGCTCTGAAGATGCATCGGGTGGTTCACAAGGTTTTGGTGGTTCATCACCTGCGTCTTCAGTGGATGAGTCACGTGATGTAATTTCATTTTACGTAGATGCAGAATCTTATGTAATTGAAGATGTGATTTTATCTGGAGCACTTCGCTACGATAACTACAAAGGTTTTGGCGATACAGTAAACTTTAAACTTGCTGGTAACTGGTCTATTACCGACGATATTTCATTACGTGGTGCATTAAGCTCAGGATTTAGAGCGCCTTCAATGCAGCAGCTTTACTTTAATAACGTAAGCACACAATTTGTTGTTGATACTAATGGGAATTTAGTTGCAGAAGAAGTTGGTACATTTAGAAATGATTCAACACTTGCGCAAAGTTTAGGTATTCCAAAACTTAAAGAAGAAAAATCACAAAACCGTAGTTTAGGTATTGTGTATAACGTTACCGATAATATTAATGTAACCGTTGATTACTACTCGATTGATATTGACGACCGTATTGTAATTAGTGATCGCTTAGGTAAAGGGTTATCTACAAGCCTTGATGCAGCACTAAATAGTGCAGGTGCTGGCGTAGGGCAGTTTTTCTTAAATGGTGCTGATACAGAAACTCGTGGTGTTGATTTTGTAGCAACGTGGAACACTGAAGGTTTAGGCGGCACGCTTGATTTTACACTTGCAGCTAACTTTACCAAAACAGATGTTGTATCGTTATTTTCTCCTGCTGGCTCAAGCCTTGAGACAGTAAAAGTAGAAGATATATTCTCAGCTGAAGACATCTCTATTATAGAAGAGTGGCAACCAGAGGACCGTATTAACTTAAGTGCGCTTTATCAACGTGATGATTGGACTGTTAACCTCTCACTTAATCGTTTTGGTGAATACACAGTAGAAGATGGTGGTCGTCAAACGTATGGCGCAGAAATTTTAACTGACGTTAAAGTTAACTACTTCGTTACTGAAGACTTATCAGTAAATATTGGTGCAAATAACTTGTTCGATGTTTACCCAGATAAAAATGAAATAGGTAACTCTCGCTCAGGTACTATTGTAGATGCTAATGGTAATACCGTAATTAGCAGCTCAGGTGTGTTTGACTACTCACGTCGTTCGGCTCCGTTTGGTTTTAACGGTGCTTACTACTACGTAGGTGCAGAATACCGTTTTTAATTAATAACCTCCCTTTTGTTATTTAACTCAAAGGGCCGTAAGGCCCTTTTTTTGGTTTTAGCTTGGGCTGATTTTATTTAGAAATCAAACTTATTGGATAATCATCGTATTGCTTAATATTATTCATGACATTCATTAAAGTATTATGTGTACTGTTTTCGTCTGCGGTTATAAGTACCGAACTTATTTCATATTCAGCCGCGAACATAGCTAAATTAGTCGCAACTTGCTCTAAATCAATTAACCTCTCAGAAAAATATACTCCGTTACTTTCATCAATTTTAAATAAAGCATTTTTAACAGGCTTATCTATTTGAGGGCTGTCGAGTGGTCGGTTTAATTCAATAGCCACAGGTTTTACAAAAGATGTAGTTACAATAAAGAAAATTAGTAATATGAACACTATGTCTAACATCGGGGTCATATCTACATCAGCATTATTTTGTAGTTTGGTTAGTTTTTTCATATTGGACCTTATTTTTAATTAAATGCTGCGGCGCCACAGCAAGGTTTTAGGTACCTATTAACAAAATTAGCACAGCAAAAATAAAGCGTGGTTAAATAAATATTCTAATAACATTAAATATTTGTACTAATTATGTATTTAAAATGTGGCGAAATAAGGTGGTGTTTATACCGATCTGCTTAAAAATGGGTCTATTTAGCATCGTTATAATGTAATTCAATTTGTTAAATTGCTTAAAAAACTATGTAGGTTGGTATTAGAGGTAATAAAAAACCCAGCTCGAGGCTGGGTTCTAGTTATGCGCTATGTAAGCTTAATGCTTTTGCATACGGCTCATTTCTGCATGGCAGCTTTGCATTGTTAATAATGTTTTAGCCAGTGCAGCTTCGCAGTCAGCTGGTTGCGGTTTATCCATTGCTGCTTTAATTTCTTCAAGGGTTTTATCTTCTACCTCTTCAAGCTCTTTTACATACGTGCTGTCGTTGTGTGAGGTGAAAGTAGTCAATAGGGCTGTGTACGCACGTCGTGCTTCAACTGCGAAAGATGAGCCATCTTCGCGTTCGCCTTTTTCATTAATTGCATATGGCTGCAAGCGCTCAACACTCACTTTTCGGGCATCTATCATACGCTGAAAAAGTGCACCAATAGCAGGGTCTTCAACTTTTTCCTGTGCTTTTTGATAAAAATCGATGCCGCTGTTCATAACTTGAATGATGTCAGTAATATGATTTACTTCTGATCCTTGATGGGTGTTCATAATGACCTCTTTAATTAAATGAATGTATAGTTCAATTAAATAAAAGCAATGTATGTTCCACGTTTTAATAGTTATGTAGTTATTTGATTTTATTGGTTTAATTTTGTTTCAGTAGGATGCTAAGTTAACAGGCAAAAAATTAACCTAGCAATTTTTACATTATATTGTGTAATAAAGTTATTTTAGCTCTTCAGCTACTTCAGCTACTTTTTGACGTAACCAAATGTGACTCGCATCGCGATGTAACAGTGGACTCCAAATCATATCAAGCTCAAAAGGAGGAATTGGAAATGGTGGCTCTAAAATTTTAAGCCCCGGATCATCTAAATATATATTTGCGGCTTTTGAAGGAAGGGTCGCAATCAAATTTTTCTCTTTAGCTAAATGAATAGCTACATGGTAGTTACGCGTAAAAGTGGCAATATTACGATGCTTACCAAAGTGAGCAAGTGCTTCGTCAACCCAGCCAAGTTTTTGCACATCTTTAGGGTCCATGCCTACACCTACACCAAAACCTGTTTTGCTTACCCATATATGGCGCGCTTTTAAATAGCTGTCGAGACTAAAGTTTTCAATTATAGGATTATCGGCTTTTACTAAGCAGCAAAAACTATCTTTCCAAATACGTTTATGATGAAAAGACTGAGGTAAGTTTTCAAAACGGTTGATTGCCATATCTACTTTACCGTTTTCTACATCATGAAAGGTGACATCACTTGGTGTGAGTATATCTAAAGTAGTATCAGGGGCTTCTTCGTGCAATTTACTTAAAAGCTTTGGTGCTAATGTACTTGCAGCGTAATCACTGGCCATTATTCTAAACACACGCTTACTTTGGCTTGCCTCAAATTCTCGATTAGGTGCTAGAGTTTCTTCAAGCGTCATTAATATGCCACGAATAACGGGTTGTAACTCCAAAGCACGCTCGGTAGGCACCATACCATCGCTGGTACGAACTAAAATAGGGTCGTTAAATAAGTTACGAAGACGTTTAAGGCCATTACTCATTGCAGGTTGCGTTATACTCAATTGATTAGCAGCGCGTGTTACGTTGCATTCTCGAAGCAATGTATCGAGGTAAACGAGTAAATTTAAATCTATTTTACTTATATTCATTGTGTGTGTCCTTTAGCGCTTACCAGTGGTGAATAAAGCGCTGTGCTGTCGGGTATGGGTAAATATGACTTACCTGACCATTTTTTATATTTTGTTGTGCGTGCTTCCAAAAGCTAACATCTATAAGCTCAGGATGAGTGCTGAGTAAAAACTTTTTATACATAGGGTTTGGCATTACAAATGTACAAAGTTGCTCAGGAAATACATCCTGTGGTGCAACAGAGTAACTTTGTTCATCCATTAAATAGTCGTCATAGCTCTTTGCTTTTGGTAATGATCTAAAGTTCATATCGGTTAGATATTGGACTTCATCGTAATCGTAAAAAATAATACGTTTGTGCTTACTTACACCAAAGTTTTTTAAGAGCATATCACCAGGGAATATATTAACAGCAATCATTTCTTTTAGGGCTTGCCCATATTCTTCAATCGCGTCGGCAGCACTTTCTTCATCAGCATTTTCTAAAAACAAGTTAAGAGGTGTCATTCGCCGTTCAATATACAAATGCTTGATGATCAACCAATCGCCCTCAATTACCATTGATGAGCCAATTGTTTTATGTAATTGCGCAAGTAAATTACTATCAAAACGCGCTAAAGGAAATACGACGTTAGAATACTCTATAGTATCGGCCATTCTGCCAACGCGATCATGGTTTTTTACCAGTTGATAACGCTTTAATACGGTATCACGGCCAAAGGGTTTACTCTCACCAAATTTGTCTTTTATTACTTTAAAAACATAACCAAATGAGGGAAGGGTAAATACCATCATCACCATACCGGGAGTCCCCGGTGCAATTGTAAACTCATCAATAGAGTGAGATAAGTGATTTAAAAACTCTCGGTAAAACTCAGTTTTCCCCTGTTTATGAAAACCCACTGCATTATAGAGCTCAGCAAGTGTTTTGTTTGGCATAAGTTGATTTAAAAACCGGACAAGTGCTGAAGGTGCGTGAGTCTCTACCATAAAGTAGGCGCGGGCAAAGCCAAAAATAACACGCATTTGAGATGACTTAGTTAAAAGTGCATCTAAATATAATCCGTTATCTTCATCGTGTAATACAGCGATTATAAAGGGCTGAACCCCACTTTTTGAAACAACACGACCAACAATATAGGCTGCTTTATTACGATAAAAAGGTGTGTGTAAAATATCAAAGCGCATTTGCCAAGGTTGGTGATGTGTATCGGGGGCTTGTTTATAAAAAGCTTTAACAAGGAGGCGGATATCACGCTCTAAATTTACAAATGGGGCTTTAAAATCAAAATGATTAATAATGCGTTTTATTGTTGGTTTGAGGCCATCAACTACAGGAAAGTAAGTTCTATATTCTGCTTCTACAGGCACTGAAGGAGCATCTTTTAAGGTTGCTTCTACAAATATAAAGTCATTATGAAAATAGCGCCTATGGTACAGCCGGCAAAATACAGAGTTATAAAAAGTTTCGGCGAGCTCTGCTTGGGGATGAAAACATAAAAAATGCTGGTATATCTTTTTAACTTCAAGCCATAGGCTTTCATCGAGTTGTTCGGTTGGGGTTTCTTTTTTTAGCGCTTGCGTGGTTTCGTTAACACGATCATCATAATAGCTGATACGCAAACGGCTGATATCATTAATTGCTTGCCAATCTTTTTTTGCAAAGGCAAGAGGGGCTTTGGCTGTTGTTTTTTGAAATAACTGATAGTGCCTTTTAAAACCCGTTAAAATTAATTCAGCAATATGGCGAGGTTGCATTTGCACTCCTTAAAAGTCCCTAGAGTTTATACTCTATTGTGTTAAGGGTATGTTATTTTAAGTTTAAAACCAAGATAAATGTTACTTACTAACTAAGAGTAACTTATTGGAATTGAGCTATCTTTTTTTCGAGAATTTTAATTTGTTTAGTCACAGCCGATACGTTTTTCTTATATGTTTTATTAATTATTTTTAGTTTTTTAGTAATGTCTTTAGTAATACGCTTTTTATCATCAATGGCTAAGATATGATTTAACCGCTCTTGTTGTTTGTATTCAGCAAGCTCTTTATTACGATCAAGTATTGTTAGTTTATGGTTATTACTGCGAAGCTCTGCCTGTAAGCCAGATAGAAGCCTTTTACGCTCAAGTTCGTTTAGTTGTTTAGTGTAGTCAACCTTAGGACCAGAATACTGATTACCCGTTGTATTAACTTTATAAGTCGTTGCTTCGTCGTCACAGGGGAGTTGAGAAAAGACAGTGCCTTTTTCTGTTACACATTTGTAGTAAGTGGTATCGCTAAAGCTAAAAAAACTGATAAGTAAAAAGCTAGAATGGAGAATATAACGAGAAGTTTTAAACATACATGTCATCCTTGGTTTTTATATCTAACAACAATATAAAACTATAACCTAGCTTGGTGGTATATCAAGCTAGGTTAGGATAACTATTATTGGGTAAAGGTTTTGAGCTTTTTAATACTCTGTACTAAAAATGGTATATCTAAACCTTGTTCAATAGAAAAACCTTCAGCGGCGGAAATGTTTTTAAAGTTACCATCTGAATCTATTAAGGTAATCCTATCTTTTTTATAGGCTATAACAACACCCTGAGAGTAGTTCACGCCCATATCGTCTTTTTTCTTGTATAGATTAACGCCTAGCATTGTTTGCTTGGCAATAGCTTTGCAATTTAAATATTGCCCAACGCTTGTTGCAATTAAATCGCTAGGTTGAATTAGCCCATCTACCTTAGAAATACGTTTGTCAGAGCTGTATAAAGTTGAGGTGGTTACTACTTCTTGCTTGTTATTGGCAAGACTAAAAGCAAAAACTTGTGTTTCATCATCTCGAACAGTAGGGGTATCACTCGCTTTAATTACTCGAATAGCACTAGAGCTATGTGCTTGATCATTAATAAAGCTTAGTTCTTCAATGCCAGTTACTTCAATGCTACGGCGCTGACTTTGCCAAACTGGGAGTGTCTGCTCGGTTAAAATTGCTGCTTTATAAAAAGCGGGTAAACCATACACTAAGCTAAATAACGTATCGTCATGATTTGTTGGCTGTAAAAACTGCTCTGTTTTGTGCATGTTTTTATTCTCGGCAACAAACTTTTCGAGTTGTTGTTGAGTTTCAAATACAAATATATCTACATTGGCTTGTGTGTAGTCCTCGCATTTTTCAAGCGGGCTTGGCATTTGATAACTAATATTTTGGTTATTAATTTTTACGTTGTGTGCTTGCTCGTAGCTTTCTATATCTAGCAGATCATTTTTAGCTAACAAGCTTTTAGCAGTAGTAGGGTATGAAAGTGGCAAAACATTATCTTGTTTTGTTACGTCAAAGTTTAAATTGGCGTCAGCCCAAATATGAATACTGTGGCTAAGCGAAAAACACACGATTAAAAAAGAAATTGCGTAACGTGCAAATTTATATTGCTTTAAACGCTCAAGGTGGTGCCATGTGTAATTACTAACAAGTAGCTGAAAGCCTAAAATAACTACAACAATACCACTGGCTAAAATGGTTGTTAAAGCAGGAGAGCTTGTTAAACGATGCCACAACAATGAAATGATCTCAGGTAAGGCAGATATACTTAGGTGATAACCTAAATTAACATACACATAAGCATCAAGAGTAAGCAATGATGCGCCTACAGTGGCTATAACAGCGGCCATGCCACGAATGTGTCGTGGGTAGGGGAATATTAAACTAAGCGGAAATACCGTCAGCACAAACGCTAAAAAGGCTATAAAACTAGTGTGGCTTAGCCAAGTAACTAGCATATAGGTAATGCCTAAAAAGCTTGTAGGTGGCGAGTCTGCAAATAAATAGCTTAAGCTAATAAGTAGGGCTAAGCCGATATTGGCAAAGGTAAACCAATGCCCCCAACTTAGCAGCTGACTCGCTTTTGATGAAAATTGATTGTGCTGCGATAAATTCATAAATTTTATTTAACCGACTGCGCGAGCGCTTTTGCAAAATTCTCGGTTACAGCTTGTCTTTTCCCTGTTGGTACATGCTCTTTTAAGATATGCGTGATAGAATTTCCTAAACACATAAGACTTAAATCAACCGGCGCATTGTGTTTAGTTAGCACATCAATAAGCTGATCGACGATTTGTTCTACTTCTTCATTAGAGTATTTTGATAAGATTGGCATTAGTTGGTTCAATAAAATAGTTATATTCTCGTATTTTAACACTAGAGGCGTGAAAAACAAAGATGACAACAGACGTTAAAAAATTAGTCGTTCACTATGTAGACAAAAAAGACGACGATACGCAAATTCACCTTCGAAATGATGAGATGGTAATTAACGATAAAGTAGCCGTTTTTATCGAACAATTACATCATGCATACAATGGTAAACCTGGTAAAGGTTATTGTGCTTTCAGTGGTGACAAAAACAGTGTTGTAGCATCTGCAATGCAAAGTTACCGTAACGATGAGTTAGGCTTTTGGCATATGACCGAGCAAGCCTCAACGGTTTTAAAAGAAGAACTTGATAAATATGCATTTAGTGAAACAGGCTATTTAGTATTTTGTCATTACCAGTACGTTGCAACTGATTACATGCTAATTGCGATGATTAACATCAAAGAGCATTATTCTATGACCTCAGAGCTTGATTTAGCCGCTTCTCGTCATTTAGACATATCACGCATGCAACTTGCTGCTCGTATCGATTTAACAGCGTGGGATACACAAGCTGACGACAACCGTTATATTTCATTTATCAAAGGGCGAGCTGGACGTAAAGTTGCTGACTTTTTCTTAGACTTTTTAGGTTGTGAAGAGGGTATTGATTCAAAACAGCAAAGCCAAGTAATGCTTAGCGCAGTAGAGGATTATTTATCTGAGCAACAATTTGATAAATCAGAAAAAGACGATTTACGTAAACAAGTTTTTGACTACTGTAATGACTGTGTGACAACTGGTGAAGATGCCAGCGTAAGAGAGCTATCTGCAACGCTTACAAAAGGCGATGACAGCCCGTTTGATAGTTTTTGTAAAGAACAAAGCTATGACTTAGAAGAAACTTTTCCTGTTGATAAGAAAACCGTAACCAGCATGGTTAAGTTCTCAGGTCTTGGTGGTGGTGTGAGTGTAAGCTTTGAACGTAAACACTTAGGTGAGCGCGTAACTTACAACGAGGCAACGGACACGCTTGTAATTAAAGGTATTCCGCCAAACTTAAAAGATCAGTTACAACGTTTTATGGAAAGTGAAAGCGAGTAAATTTCACAAGTTAAAAATCTGATTTAAGAGCGCGGTATCTATATCGCGCTTTTTTGTATCGGTATATAAATTCGTTGCATCGGAAAAAAAACCTTAAAGGTTTATTTCACAAAGAGAAGTAAATGAGAAAACACAAGTCGTGCTTTATTAACAAGACTTAGCCTTTTTACTACCTCTAAAAGCTCAGCGTCTCTTAACCTCTTTGTGAATAAGTCGCTTATTATGGGCTTTGTGCCCGTCACGCCAACAAGTTGTGCGTCTACAAGTTAATCTTATTCGGTTTTAAATTTCGGCTGTAGTCGTGAAGCTTGCTTACGCGAGAAGCACCGCTTCTGTTTATTTAATTAAAACCTCTAAAAGATCTATTTCACAAAGAGAAGTGAAAGAGGAGTAAATGAGAAACACAAGCGATGGTTTGCTAGCGGGCTTATTTAAGTTAGCAAGACTTAGACTTATTACTACCTCTAAAAGCGCAGCGTCTCTTTACCTCTTTGTGAAAAAATTACTTTTTACGGGCGTGAAGTCATTTTTCTGATTATTCAAATCACATA
>NZ_JACJDN010000760.1:0-1663 GCF_014163565.1 Pseudoalteromonas sp. SR45-5
TTTTGTATTCCAAAAGCAGAGAGTTATGGAAATATTATGGAATTTCTCAGATTTCCGATTTTTATAGCTAGTATTTCAGTTCCAGTATCTTTAGTTATTAGTAGATTTCATAGTTCAAAATTAGCTTCAAAATCGAATGCTCTGAATGAGAAAAACATTGCCTTTAATCACTACTTTGATCTTAAACGACACTTTAAAGAACATGTGAATAGAGAATTAGTTCTGCTTGATAAGCAGAAAAGTATTGAGGTTGTTGATATCGATAAACTCTTTGAAGTTATATTTCCAAATAATTCATGGGAACGTACTGACTTAACAAGTTCAATAGACAATGTAGTCGGAAAATTCGGTGAGTGGGTTGAGTCTATTGAGCCAAACCTAATGAACACCGAGATTAGCAACGCTACAGCTGCACAATACAATAAGTTGGCTAGAGAGCTAGGGTTGTTGACGTTAAACGGATCCTTTAAAAGGACACCGTTGCAATTTAATTATCAATTTGTAGCTATTGCATGGGGAGACAGTGAGAGTCCCCTTATACACGGTATTGAATTGCTTTATGACATCACAATAATTTCTGCGCAATTTTCAAAACTCCCCTTAGCGGAGCTAACAACACGATTAACAGACAGAAAAGATAATATCGTTGAGCAAGTGTTTGTTGAAGAGAATGACGCTATGGATAGGTTTGAAAGCATGTTTTCGGTTCTAGTAAAGGATTATGAGGACTCCTTGAAGGATCATGTTTAGCTAACAATCGCATGTTGTTGGAAAATAGGATTTGAAACTTAGCTTTTATGAATGTCGTGTGAAAGCGTTGTAAAATTAGTCTTTAAGGGAAAAATTCTGAAAGATTCACGTAACGATGGATTTGATTAGTGCAAATAATAAACAACTTTTCGTAGGTGAGATTCGCTTTAATTTTTTACTCCCCCGTTAGATGCTCAAAAGTGAAAAATAGGGTCGCGTCTTGCCTTTTGCCACTTTCTTTTTGAATGTCTGCTATTGGCTGTGAGTTCAGCCACTCGACAACATAAAATGTTGATAATAATTGGGCAATGTATTTTACTGTGTCGGATGGCGTTTCGCTTATCCGACCTACAAAGGCAGAAACCGGAAATCACCTACCCATAAATTCCGTATTTATACATTAAGGTTTTTAAAGCCTTAATGTAATTAATTTTCAACCATTCAACCATTTACCTAAATCTAAACCTACTTAAATTTAAGGTGAACTTTAATTAATAAATCTAAATCTGAGTGCCACACCTTGCTTAAAATTCAAACTATTCTCAAGCTGCCGCGAATTCTCGACTTAAGTGTCGCTGGCCAAAAAAAATCCAAATAATACACATTTTTTCAAATAACAATTGATAACCATTTTCGTTTAGATTAGTATGCAGCTACTAAATGAAATTGAGAGTGGTTTGTATTCATGTATATTTGTCTATGTCACGGTGTGACTGATAAAAAAATTGAGCAAACAATTGACGATGGTGCAACAACCATGCGTGAATTAACCAAAGAGCTTAAAGTAGGCAGCCAATGCGGTAAGTGTTGTGGTTGTACTAAAAAGATCCTTAATCGCAGACTTATTCAAATTGCGGATGTAACGGATCAAGTTGCTTAATTACATATAAAATTTAGATATAAAAAAAGCAGC
>NZ_JACJDN010000761.1:0-1662 GCF_014163565.1 Pseudoalteromonas sp. SR45-5
CTGGTACAGTGCTTTATCTGCAGCCTCTATCCAGCGCTCATGATTTTTAAAATCATTACTGCTACCAGCCAGCCCTATACTTACCGTCATTGTTATTTCAAAGTGTTTATACTTAACAGGGTTACTTTCTATCAATACCCTTAAACGCTCAGCAAATACAAAAGCGCCTTCTTTGTCTGTATCAAGTAATGTCACTGCAAACTCTTCACCGCCATAGCGCCCTGCAACATCAGTCTCGCGCAGCGTCGTACGTAGTAAGTTAGATAAATGACGAAGCGATTCATCACCACAGCTATGGCCATATTCATCATTTATTTTTTTAAAGTGATCAATATCAAACATTAATAATGTACTACAGCCACCACTTCGCTTAACTCTTAAAAACTCTTGGCGTAGCGTACCTTCCCAATGTCCACGGTTTGCAAGCTGCGTTAAGCTATCTGTTTGACTTACTTGTTCTAATTTTTTGTTTAACTCTTCAAGCTCTTTTTTATTTACCGCGACATCTGTTACATCATACAAAATAATACAAATATGGCTAACTTCGCCCATCGTATTTGTAAGAGGGATAAATGTCGCATTTTGATACATGTAATCAGCTTTACCAGTAATAGGTCGATAATTTTTAAACCTAAAAATGTATGGCTGCTGCTCCCAAATCGTAAAAGAGCGGTTTTTTAAAACAAAAACCGACTCAGATTTACTTCTAAACCATTTTTCGTCTATTGCAGGAAATAAATCAAATAGATCTTTATCTTTTACTGCGCTTGGTAGAAGCCCTGAATGGTTTTCCATAAAACCATTCCATACACACACCTTATAATCCCTATCGAGTACCACAAGGCCTACATCAACGGTATTAAACATATCCATTAACCAATGGATCTCATTCATTTCTAAATCAGCGGCCATAACTTAATCTTCTAATAGGTAAGCAACTTTGTATTTCAAAGTTTTAAGTGAATCTTCAGTAAATAACAGCATGAGGTCGCAATTTATATCATGGTTTTCAATACCGTAACTAATCTCTATTGCAAGGGTGCGTTGCCAACGTGACTTGTTTGATTTAACCAACTCAGATACATCTCTGTGTTGGCCAAGTACAATAGGGTGCCCTTGACTAAATGACATATCGAGCTGTTTTGAAAGACCCGTTAAAATAGCGCCTATCAAAATATTACTAATATCCATAAGCAGCTCAAGTTCAACTTTATCGTTTAACTCGCCGTCATAGTTCATCAAAGAAGCTATTTCTTTAAAGCTTGAATCATTTAAAAGTAATAGCGCCTCGCCCGAAATACCACCGCCAATAAAGCCCTGGCACACACCCGATGTAGCTGCGTTATTATCTATAGACTGCAGCGCCATATCGAGTTCATTAACTTCCAAAATATTCACATTAGGAATTGGTAACTCTACAAATACATTAAGAAGACGTGCAAGTAAATCCCCAGCCTGCCCCATAGCAACGTTAGTTAGCTCTTGGTATATATCCCGAACATCAGGGTCGACTTGCTCTCCTAGCGAATGAGAGAGACGCTCACGCATGGCTTTATCTTTAATCCCATGGTGTTCAATTATGCTGGCTAGTTTTTCGGGAGAACATGGTTTTTGAATAAAATCGATAGCACCAAGCTCAAGCACTCTTTGGTGTGCACTTGG
>NZ_JACJDN010000762.1:0-1662 GCF_014163565.1 Pseudoalteromonas sp. SR45-5
AAGTATTAAATTATTAGCCGCAGTGAATTTTTTATAATATATAACTTACCTAATACATGGAGAAATATAAGGTGCAACTGCTTAAGCCTCTTTTTTTACTGAGCATTATACTGTTTAGTCAGTTTACGATGGGGGAAAGTTTATATTTTTATGTGGGAAAAGCGACTCCTTATCTTAGTGTATGCTCACTAAAAAATGATTTATCTGAAAGTAACTCAGTTGTTGATTTTACCAATGATTTACTAGGTAAAATCTATCACTCATCCGCAGAGACAGAGAAGGCTGTTATTGCTTTAGGTGCTAATGAATACCTTGATCAGTTGAGTTATCAATCTGCGCTTGGTGTTACTGAGGAATATGAGTTGTATACTTTGCGAAGGTGCGAGCGTTATGCCGTGAGCCTTTTAAAGAAACTATGCCCAGATAACGCGAGTAAATTTTTATTATCTAAACTTACATGTACAAAGGCAGAACGCTATTTAAAAAAGAATAAAGCCCATTAATATCTTGCGTTCAAACTTGTAGTAGCATAGTTAATTTGGCTACCCATTAAAAAGAAATATTATGCTAGTAAGCATACAAATTTTGGTAAAAAATGACGAAATTAAGACGCGCAGCGTATTCTGCGGCAATCAAATTAGAAACAGCTAAGCTTGTCGTTGACCAAGGCGATAAACAATAAGAAGCAGCCAAAGCAATGGGTGGTTGTTAAAACAACCGTAAGTAAGTGGGTTACTCAATTAAAGCCAGAACGTAATGGTCAGTCACCAACTGCTTCACCAATGACACCCGAACAAATAGAAATATGGGAACTTAAAAAGCAAATCCAACGCATCGAATTAGAAAAGGATATATCAAAAAAGCTACCGCTCTCTTTATGTCCGACTCCCTGAACAATTCTCCTTACTTGAGAAGTTAAATCAACGGGAGCGTTATCCAATTAGCGTGTTGTGTAGCGTATTCAATGCGCATCGTAGCGGCTATAAATATTGGGCTATACGGGATACAACGCCGACACCTGAGCAATTAAGGCTGAATTAAAAGCAATACATGCGATGAGTGGTGGTTTAGCAGGGGCAAGGACAATCGCTATAATAGCAACGAGTAATAAGTTTGAATTAAGCCGTTATCGTGCCGCTAAGCTGATGGTTAAACTAAAATTAAAGAGCTGCTAAGTCCCACAGCATCAATATAAACATGATGATAATGAACACCTTGAAATCCCAAATTTGCTAGATAGGCAGTTTGATGTTGTTGATCCAGATACCGTGTGGTGCCGTGATGTTACATATATTTACACAGGTAATTGCTGGGCTTATTTAGCCGTTATTGATTTATTTGCGCGTAAAGTTGTTGGCTGGGCAATGTCGTTGTCGCCAAAGACTAACTTAACGCTAAAAGCGCTTGAACTTGCGTATGAAAGTAGAGGAAAACCGGCTGAACTGATGTTTGATTCAGATCAAGGTAGCCATTATACAAGCTTACAATATCGCCAACGTTTATGGCGCTATGAAATCACAAAAGCATGAGTCGACGCGGAAACCGTTGGGATAATGCGCCAATGGAGCGATTTTTAGAAGCTTTAAAACGGAGTGTATGGCGAAGGTAGGAGACTTTAGTACTTTATCGGTTGTATTTATACTTTATGAAGCGCATAACCCA
>NZ_JACJDN010000763.1:0-1659 GCF_014163565.1 Pseudoalteromonas sp. SR45-5
GGCGGTGTTGGAGGAGGTTCATCTGACGCAGCGAGTACTTTATTAGCCCTAAATAAGTTATGGAAATTGGCACTAAATTTAGAAACACTAGCACAATTGGGGCTCAAGTTAGGGGCAGATGTTCCGGTGTTCATACAAGGTCAAAGCGCCATAGCGCACGGTATTGGTGAAAAACTACACCACGTAACACTTGAACAAAAATGGTACTGCGTTGTACACCCTAACCAACATGTAAGTACCGCAAAAATATTTACACATCCAGATTTAAAACGCGACACACCAAAAATAATAGGCGACTGGAAACACCATACTTTGACCAACGATTGTGAGCCTTTAGTTAAAAAGCTTTGCCCCGAGGTTGAAAAAACCCTCCAGTGGTTGCTAAAATACGCACCGTCGAAGATGACCGGAACAGGTTCATGTTGTTTTGTCGAATTTGCTAGCCAAGTTCAAGCACAAGATGTACTTGAAAATCTCCCCCATACTTGGCAGGGTTTTGTGGCTTCAAGCGCAAATGTCTCACCTGCTCATACGGAGTTAACCGCCATATTCGATCAATGAAGTAACGTACAAGTAATCATAAGTTAACCCGCAGTGAAATTTATCATTGCCCGTTAGTCCAAATATTCAGTGCCTGAGGAACCCTACCGTGCCTGACATGAAGCTCTTCGCTGGTAACGCAACACCTGAGTTAGCTCAAAAAGTTGCAAAACGTTTATATATTGAATTAGGCGATGCTGTTGTTGGCCGTTTTAGCGACGGTGAGATCAGTGTTCAAATAAATGAAAATGTTCGTGGCTCGGACGTTTTTATCTTGCAATCAACCTGTGCCCCTACAAACGATAACCTGATGGAACTTATCGTTATGGTTGATGCTCTACGTCGTGCATCTGCAGGTCGTATTACTGCCGTCATTCCTTATTTTGGTTATGCGCGCCAAGACCGTCGTGTACGTTCTGCTCGTGTTCCAATTACCGCTAAAGTTGTTGCAGATTTCTTATCAAGTGTTGGTGTTGACCGTGTTCTTACGGTTGATTTACACGCTGAACAAATCCAAGGCTTCTTTGATGTACCTGTAGATAACGTATTTGGCAGCCCTGTATTACTTGAAGATATGAAAGAACGCGACTTTGAAGACGTCGTTGTTGTATCTCCAGATATTGGTGGTGTTGTACGTGCTCGTGCAATTGCAAAACTACTAAACGATACCGATTTAGCAATCATTGATAAACGTCGCCCTCAAGCAAATGTTTCTCAAGTAATGCACATTATTGGTGACGTTGAAGGTCGTGATTGTATTATCGTAGATGATATGATTGATACCGGTGGTACATTGTGTAAAGCCGCAGAAGCACTTAAAGAACATGGCGCTAAGCGTGTATTTGCATACGCAACACACCCTATCCTTTCAGGTAAAGCAGCCGAAAACTTACGTGACTCAATGATTGATGAAGTAATTGTAACTGACTCAATTCCGCTATCTGATGAGCTTAAAGCCCTTGATAAAGTTAAGGTACTTACGCTTGCTGACATGTTAGCAGAGACTATTCGTCGTATTAGTAACGAAGAATCTATCTCAGCGATGTTTGAACACTAAAATTAAACATTCCTGAATATAAAAGCGCCTTTTGGCGCTTTTTTTGTAAGCGATGTTTATTT
>NZ_JACJDN010000764.1:0-1653 GCF_014163565.1 Pseudoalteromonas sp. SR45-5
CTCACCGTTGCAGGCGATAAACGCTGCTCGCGGGCAGCAGCAAGTACGCCCTTGTTTTCAACTACAGCTATAAATGTTTCTAGGTCGCTTAAATTATACATAAAGATGCCATTGTGCACTTTTCAATGTTTAATATTTTCGAATGAAGCTTTCAGTATTGCAATGTTTATTTAAATATGTAAAACACTATAATTGCAAATAGTCTAATTATTGAGGTTCAATCATGAGTTTAAAAGCGCAAATAGATGCCTATAACGTACAAAAAGATGCCAAATTGCCAGCTGACGTTTTGGCACTAATGAACACTACAAACGAAGAGCTAATTGCACAGCATATAAAAGACAATGCATTGCAAATTGGTCAAAAAGTAGAAAACTTTAGCTTAGCCAACCATAACGGCGAAAACATTGAGCTTGCAGATTTATTAAAAAAAGGCCCGGTAATTATTAGCTTTTACCGTGGTGGCTGGTGCCCATATTGTAATTTAGAACTAAAAGCACTTAACGACTACTTACCACAATTTAAAACTCAAAGTGCTCAGTTAGTCGCAATATCACCACAACTACCTGATGAAACTCTCTCAACTGCACAAAAAAACGACCTTGAATTTGACGTGCTTTGCGATGTGAGCAATAAAGTAGCTGAGCAATTTGGTTTATTGTTTACACTTGATGAGCGTATTCAAGCGTTATATACACAATTTGGTATTGATTTTGAACACTACTACGGCGATAAAAGCTTTAAATTACCGCTACCGGCCACCTATGTGATAAACCAAGAAGGTGTTATTACATACGCATTTTTAAGCGAAGATTACACCCTACGCGCAGAACCTATTGATGTTATGACAGCACTTGAATCGGAGAATAATTAATGTCTATTTTAAAATCGTTAAAAACGCTTACTCTTTCACTACTTCTGGGCACAAGCCTTGTATCTGGTTATGCAGTCGCTGATGAACCAAAAGAACAAGCAAAACCTAAAGTGCTTATTTTTGATGTAAACGAAACCCTACTTGATTTAACGTCAATGCGTACCTCTATTGGTAAAGCGCTAGGCGGACGTGAAGATTTATTACCACTGTGGTTTTCAACTATGCTGCATCATTCATTAGTAGATACAGTAAGCGGTAGTTACCACGACTTTGGGCAAATCGGTGTGGCGTCACTTCTTATGGTTGCTCAAAACAACAACATTGATATTACAAGTGAACAAGCTAAAACAGCTATTGTTACGCCTCTTTTAACGCTTCCTCCCCACAGCGATGTTAAAGAAGGACTGGCAAAACTCAAAGCACAGGGCTATAAGTTAGTAAGCCTTACAAATTCTTCAAACAAAGGTGTAAAGGCACAATTTGAAAGCGCTGGTTTAATGTCTTACTTTGATGCGCGTTACAGCATTGAAGATATTAAAATTTACAAACCAGACTTACGTGCGTATGAGTGGGTACTTAAAAAGCTAAACGTAGCACCAAATGAAGCAATGATGATTGCAGCCCATGGCTGGGATGTTGCTGGTGCAAAAGAAGCAGGCTTACAAACCACTTTTATAGCACGCCCAGGTAAAGCACTTTACCCATTAGCTAAAAAACCAGATCACGTTGTGAAAGATTTACATGAATTAGCCGATCTACTTAAATAAGTACACGCTGAT
>NZ_JACJDN010000765.1:0-1647 GCF_014163565.1 Pseudoalteromonas sp. SR45-5
ACTGGTACGTGCACTTGAGAGTGTTAACTATCCTGGGGTTATTAGGATGACTCCCATATCAGATCAGCAAAAACGTAAGCTCATAAACCTAAATGATAACGAACTAGATATGTATTGGAGTATGAGTAGTCCAGAGCGAGAGGCACTTGCTTTAGCTATTAAAATACCACTATTTAAAGGTTATATAGGAAAGCGGGCTTTACTCACTAATAAACAAAACGTAGCACGCTTTAAAGACGTAAAAACCCTAGAGCAGCTAGGAGAGTTTTCAGCAGTGCAGGGTCACAACTGGCCAGATACAAGAATAATGTCCTATAACGGCTTACGTGTAAGGCCGCTTACCAATTACCAAGCCATGTTCACTTTAACGAGCCGTGGGCGAATAGATTACTTTCCTCGCTCGTTTATTGAGGTTAATTCTGAGCTTATTGAAAACAAACAAAGTAACTTAGTCGTTGTGCCTGATTTATATATAAGCTACCCAACGGGTATTTATTATTTTGTGACTAAGAGTAAACCCGAATTGGCAAAGGCAGTAGAGGAGGGCTTAATATTAATGCAGACAAACGGCGAGTTTGATGCATTATTTAATGAATACTTCGCAAAGGATTTAAATACACTACCTTATACAAAAGGTAAAACAATAGAGATTAAGCTCGATAACCCTTATTTTTAGGCACAAAAAAAAGGAGCCTAGGCTCCTTTTTAGTATGCTATTAATAGCATTTAATTAGCGAAGTAACGACTCAGTTAATACTGGACGAATTTCGCGGATAATTGCTTGAGTCAGTTTTGGTGAACCACAGATAATATTGCCGCTGTGGTTATAGTTATTACCACCGGCGAAATCTACAACCATACCGCCCGCTTCTTTAACCATTAGTTCGCCCGCAGCAGAGTTCCAAGGTTTTAAACCAATTTCAAAAAATCCATCAACACGGCCAGCTGCAACGTATGCCATATCTAAAGCAGAACAACCTGCACGGCGAATATCAGCAGTGTGTACAAACAATGCTTTAAACGCTTCAGTGTATGCATCCATGTGGTTTTTGTTTTTGAAAGGGAAACCAGTAGCAAGTACAGTGCCTGCAAGAACCGTAGTTTTGCTAACGCGTAGACGTTTACTGTTTAACTGAGTGCCTTGACCGCGAGATGCAGTGAAAAGCTCACCACGAATTGGATCATAAATAACAGCTTGGTCTAAACGACCTTTAACTTTAAGTGCGATAGAAACCGCGTAATGAGGGATACCTTTGATGAAGTTAGTTGTTCCATCGATAGGATCTACAATCCATTGGTAATCATCATCCTTGCCTTTATGCTCACCTAGTTCTTCACCAACAATTGAGTGAGTAGGGTAAGACTGTAAAATAGTGTCACGAATTACGGCTTCGGCTTCTTTATCAATGTTAGTTACTAAGTCGTTAGCGCCTTTTTGTTGCACTTCAACTTTTGATAAATCTTCACTTGCGCGAAGTAAAATTTTGCCTGCGTTGCGCGCAGCGCGAACCGCAATGTTTAACATTGGATGCATGGTATTACCTTTGGGTTGTAAAAGAACGTTTATATATTTCAGCCGGCGTATTTTAGCGACTTTTGCCATAAAGTAAACAATAAACCCCAAATACTTGTGTTTGTTTTTTATAC
>NZ_JACJDN010000766.1:0-1646 GCF_014163565.1 Pseudoalteromonas sp. SR45-5
TTCATAACGACTCTACAGGTCGATATGATAAGGACAATGCCGAGCTTGCATGGCAACGTACCGTTGAGTTTTTTAATAAAAAGCTAAGTTAAGCTAAGTTAGCGAATAAAAAATAATGCCACCTGCTCAAAGTAGGTGGCATTATTAAAGTAATTAGCTATTTTTTGCTTTAAACTTTTTTGCTACGCATAACTAATAACGACAACAAAACGAGTATATAAATACTCAAAGATCCACCGCTGCTGGAGCCATCTTTATTTTCGACTTTTGCAATTTTCTCTTCTTTAACACGTGTTTTAAACCTTG
Source organism: Pseudoalteromonas sp. SR45-5 (assembly GCF_014163565.1). NCBI lineage: Bacteria > Pseudomonadati > Pseudomonadota > Gammaproteobacteria > Alteromonadales > Pseudoalteromonadaceae > Pseudoalteromonas > Pseudoalteromonas sp. SR45-5. The sequence goes on from NZ_JACJDN010000766.1 coordinate 307, forward strand.
CTAGTTCTGCATCTAAATTAGTACTCATATCACTAACCGCTAGATTAAAACCTTCAGCCGACTTTTCAGATAACGTTTCATCAATACCTATTGCTGTTGTTCTTTTTTCAAGCTTACTTATACCAGGTGCTCTAAATAGCATTTTTCTACTTTTAATATCAAAAACAGCTGTATCCACAAAGGTTTGGATTGTATTTTCATTACCTGGAATAACGTACATACCCACTATTGTCCAATAAAGTAAGGCTGCATTATTTTCATAAGATTGCGTAATTTGATCATATGAAACCAGTGCCATTACATCTACATCGTAAAGTCGCCCTACTTGCTCGAGTGTTGCAAAACCTTCACCACCCTTTAAATAGGTGCTTGGTATAACTTCAATGCGGTCAATGTAATTATATTGAAGAAATGACTTTTTTACTTTTTCGAGTAATTCGACTTGGTTTTGGGTCTCTAACCCGTCTGGCTGCCAGTTTTTAGACGGTACAAATGCAATTCCGACGGTAACAGGGAGTTTTAAAACAGGTATTTCAGGTTTATAGGTAGCACGGCTTTGTTGATCAGGATATAAAAAATCCATTAAGCTACTAGATTGTGTATTTTTACCTGTATTGTTACTCATAAACGAGCTACAAGAAGCAAGTAAGGCCGCCATCAAAATGATTATATATTTATTAAATTTCATATTTATTCCTTTTTATTTTTAATTTAATTCAGTTACGTGCCAAAGCTCACCCGATGGTCCCCATAAGTAAATAACGCTACCCCAAGGTTCTTGCTTTATACCCTCAAAGCGGATGTCAAAACCGTTTAGGTTACTAATGAGTTCGTATGCTTCATCTATATTTAACACACAAAGTTGCAGCATTAAGTTTTCAGCAAACGTTTTATTATAATAACGCTGTAAAAAGAACGTACATTCGCCAAAGGTACACACACATAAATCATTTGAAGCATCTTCAATCTTAAATCCAAGCGCTTTATAAAAGCGCTGAGATTGTTCATAGCTTTTACAGGGAATAAAAACTCTAATATCATCAACTTGCATAACTCTTCCTAAATTAGCTCAGTACGCTTTTATCAATAATTCCTTTATTTACCAACTGCTGCAAAATAGCTTGGGATTTTGCTCTGCATGCATCACGTAGTAAACGCACCGCTGGGGTTATTGACTGCCTACTTGGGCAAATAAGCCAAAGTTCACCATTAACATGTTGATAATCTTGCATTACAGTAACCACCCTGTCATTGAGTAAATCATCGGCTATATCAAGGGCTGATTTTACAGCCAAGCCTTTACCAGCAACGCACCAGCGCCTTACTAAATCGCCATCGTT
>NZ_JACJDN010000767.1:0-1642 GCF_014163565.1 Pseudoalteromonas sp. SR45-5
ATCGCATTAAATAACTCACTAACTGCGTTAAAAATTATTCATATAGAACAACTATATGTCACAATTTTCGCCTTGTTAATGTGCTATTTTCTTAGCGCTATGATAGATCACTTATTTAATGCAATTGGTATTATTTTTTTGCTCGCACGATTTAAAGTGTTGCTTTGACGTTTGTCTAAGCCCTGCCCCTTTTACTGGTGCAAACTGCGGCCTAGCATGCCACTTAGGTTTTATCGGCGTAAGTGGCGCAACTCTTTTTCGTGCCACCAGCATATAAACACTGCCCATTGGTTTTAAATACTGTTTTGCAAAAGTCCGCCAAAACTCAAATCTTGATAACCTGTTACCTCTTGCCAGTGATGAATAAATAAAACGTTCGTCACTTACAATTTCAAAACCCAATAAATTTAGCCAATCTTTAACCCTCGCAGGGGTAAAAAAGCGCCCCGTCCATGGTAACTTCTGACCACTAAAAGGCAGCATTTGTGCAAGCCCACACAAACTAAACGGATTAAAACCAGTCACTAGTATATAACCGCCCGGAATAAGCGTGCGATGTGCTTCTCGTAAAATGTGATGTGGGTCTGAATGATACTCTAAGCAGTGGCTTAGTATACAAGCATCAATACTGTGCTCGTAAAATGGCAATTCATCTATGTCAGCAACTACCCCAGTGTAAGGCCCAGGCTCTGCAACACACACTTGGTGTTTAATCGTACTTATACTTGTGTTTAATTCGCCACTTAAATTACCCAACTTAAGCATATGATAGCCAAACATACGCGGAAGCCATTGCTCCATTTTACGTTCAATATCTGTGCGTAAATAATCCCCATGAGGAAACTGCTGCCACGACAGTGGTTTGGGTCCTTCTTGAAAACTAAGGGCTGGTTTCATTTTTTGAGCTCGTTATACTATGCGATAAGTGTCACTTTATAGAGCAATTTACCATGGTGCAAGTCAAAGCAATTAAAGCCTTTTCTGATAATTACATTTGGTGTTTAACTACCGATAACAGTAACCAGGCATGGGTAGTCGATCCAGGCCAAGCACATCCCGTATTAACCTACTTAGCTGAGCACAAACTAACGCTTGGTGGTATTTTAATTACGCATCATCACTACGACCACACTGATGGCGTAGCTGAATTAGTTGACGCCTATCCAGATATATCGGTTTATGGCCCTGCAAATAGTCCATTTAAAGGCGTCACTCACGCACTCACTGATGGACAAAGCATCAGTGTGCTTAATATTAACTTTACTATTTTAGCAACTCCTGGGCACACGCTTGATCATATTTGTTACACAAATGATGAACTTGCTTTTACAGGCGATACATTATTTAGCAGCGGATGTGGGCGCTTATTTGAAGGCACGCCAGAGCAAATGTGGAAATCTTTTAATAAACTAAGAGAGCTGCCTGCAAGCTGTGTTGTTTATTGCACGCACGAATACACACAAGCTAATCTTGCCTTTGCCAAAGCAGTTGAACCACGCAATCCAGAACTCCTTGAGTACAGTAAAAAAGTAGATGAATTACGCAGGAATAATCAAATTTCTCTACCGACCTCTATTGGACAGGAGCTAAAAATAAATCCATTTATGCGTAGCGATTTGCCAACCATTATAGAGTTAGTGCC
>NZ_JACJDN010000768.1:0-1638 GCF_014163565.1 Pseudoalteromonas sp. SR45-5
TCTAAATAAAAAACCCCGCATACTGTGCGGGGTTTTTGTCATTAAACTGACATTTATAATCGTTATGTTATTGCCATAAACTTGAAATATAAATAAGAGATAGCTAAATGAAAAAAGCGTTATTAATAATTGCCACGCTTGTAAGTACAAGTAGCTTTGCCTCGCAATGTGACATTGATGCCAAGCATTTAAAAGCCGATTATAAAATTACCAACAGCCATAAAGCGCAGCAAAGTAGCGAGTCACTTACCCTTTGGCGAAACAATCAGCAAGTAGCGCATCAAAGTGAAGTAATAACCGAGCTTTGGCAGCACTTAGCCAATAATCAAATACGCCCAATACGTTACTTTAATGCCCAGCAACGCGGCATTGAATACCAACCATCTGAGGTACGCGGCGTACAAAATTGGAGTGCTAAAAGTCAGCTGGTGGATAACCACCTAATCGAAAAAATGACCCTAGTAAGCACACAAGGCACAGGCTGCGATGAAGTAAAAAACTATACACTGAGCGAAAATGGCAACGACTTTAACCTCACCTTTTTTACGCATTCAAAATTAGTTAAAACATTTAGTATTAGTAATAAAAAAAGCGAAACAACTACCTTGCTAAGCCTTAACAATGTAAGCACTGATGTGCCATTAATTACTGCTCAATTTGCACAGTGGGACCGTTTTCAAACCACCGATTACGCCGACATTGGCGATAACGAAAGCGACCCGTTTTTAGCTAAAATGATAAACCTTGGTTTTATTGAGCACAGCGCAACAGGTTTTTATAATCAGCAGGGCGAGGCTATTCAAGGCGGGCACCACCACTAGGCTTTAAATGCTGTAGCTCATAGTTAACCTTACTGTTTTGAAGATTAAGCTTATACTTCAGCAGATAGGCGACTATGGGCTGCAATTAAGTATTTAAGATTAAATAACAGCTATTAAAGTAACTCTCCCCCCCCCTCATTTCCAAAATAACTACCCGCCGCATAATATTTATAGTTGGTAATAATTTACACTATTTGATATTAATAGAAGTTCATATAATAGGGACGTTTTTTGTGAGATAAGGAAATGTTCTTTGAGGGTCTTTGATATGCTTAACCTGAGTTCAATATCATTAATGTAGCGAGTATTTGGGAAGTGTATGGTTATCAGTGTAACAAAGGATAGAAAGAGGCAAAATGAGTAAAGTAAATTGGATTAGTGCTCCGCTTGGGATAAAAGGTAACCTTGAAGCTTGGAAGTCTTTTATGGATAGTAATTATCCTAGCCCCACTATTGGGAATGTACACTTAATCACCTATGATAATGGCGAACGTGTGGGCTATTTATATAAAGGTATTCATTCTGCGTCAGGTGAAAATTGGTGGGAGAGGGTTAAAGAAGAAGTCATAGATTCCTATTTTGATACATGGTTAAGTCGTGCTGTGGCAGGTAGGGAAGACTCTGTTCTTGAAGGAATGACTCAAGCATTAGATCCAGAAATAAGGTCAAGTATGGAATCTCTCCATGATGAGGGCTTTGATGATGAAATTTTAGCTGATTTTGCTCATCAAATGAGTAAGCGATAAATTCTAATTATACGCATGGATTTTTAACGATTAAAAATTAATATAAAAATGTAGGGTTCGGTTTAAAGCCC
>NZ_JACJDN010000769.1:0-1638 GCF_014163565.1 Pseudoalteromonas sp. SR45-5
GCAATTAATATTTATAAAAGTAGGATTGTTAATGAGTGCAGAGGTATTTAGTCGTTAATCATTACTTAAAATTTTATCTAGTTGTCCCGCTCTCATTTTTATATAGATACTTCTAATAAAGTACTTAAGAAAACTGTACTATTACAGGTGTTTTAAAATAACTATAACGAGAAACAAATGAAATTATTAACTGTAGCAACTTTAATAGTTGCTTCATCGACAGCTTTTGCACGCCCTGCACCGTTAGTGTCTATTCCTACTCATGATACCTTTTTTAATAGTATTGCAGCGCATTGCGGTAAAGCTTTTGAAGGTGAAGTAGCGGTAGATAACGCGAAAGGCCCAAGCTCATTTACAGATAAAAAACTGGTTATGCATGTACGTAAATGTAGTGAGACTGAGTTACAAGTACCGTTTCATGTAGGAGACGATGCATCACGTACGTGGATCATAACTAAAACGGGGCAATCTTTTAGCAAAACTGAATGGATGAATTAGTACTTGGTGTTTGGGGCACTCGTTATCATATGCAAATTCATCGTCGGCATTTGTGCCAATATTAATAATGGCTTGTTCAAAATTGATAAAATTAAGGGGTTTGATATCAGCTGATTTTTTTGGCTATTTAAAAGCGATGTTTTATATTGAGGAAATAATGGATTTACTGAAAAGTTATATTTGATGTCCATAAGCATTAGTTCTTGATGCTGTTGCTCGTGGTGTAACCCAAGTTCAATAATATCTTTAATGTGCGGGTTAACGTCAGTCTTAAGTAATTCAATCACGCGGCTATCTACATGTTCTCTGTAAGCTAGCACTTCGTCTAAACCTGGCCTAGATAAGCTTCCTCTGTTTGCCCGTTTAAATTGATCTCCAATCCCATTGTAGTAAGAATTAAAAAGCATTTTGTAGTGAGGATTAAACACTGCGTACTGTTTACAATGAACACTAAGTAAAAACGTTTCAAAAAACCACGTGGTATGCGCTAAATGCCATTTAGTAGGACTGGCATCAGCCATAGCTTGTAATTGGCAATCTTCTACAGTGAGTGGTTCAATAATAGCTAGGCTTTCGTCTCTAACGCTGCAAAAGCGTTTAACAAGTTCGTTTTGATTGGTATCGTTTGTAACGCTTTCACGCATAATAGTATTAATCCTTTGCCTATCTATTTATAAAATATAGCTTAGGGCATGCTGAGCTTTTTGGATTGAAATTTGTTCAATCTAGAGGCGATTAAATCGCGGCACGAGGTTTGTAACCTAGTGGGCTAAGTAAAAACCGAGTAACAAAGAGTTAATCGTCCCTAGAAAGAACCCAAAGGGCAGTGTATGTTTGGTATTTATGCTGCGTTATCGCCTATTTATGGGGAATGACCACACTACATAGGCTCTGCCTTGCCTAAAAACCAAACATACTACTGTAAATTCAATCGCCAAAATTCAACATGCCCTAATGTTGTGTTAAATCATATTCATATTACAACTTGATTAAAGGTGCTTATCGGCTTATAAATTTATAATAGCCTTGAAGAGAAATTTGCTCTTTGCTAACCGGTCTTTGATTATTCTTACGTGCATGCAAGCATGAAAAATAACGCATAAGCTGTTACCGAACCGCTAAGCTATAAACCTAGGAGCG
>NZ_JACJDN010000076.1:0-10029 GCF_014163565.1 Pseudoalteromonas sp. SR45-5
ATCGAAAACACGCTTGCGTGTTTCTTCATTAACAAGGTGGCTGTTACGTAAAGCGCGAGATACAGTCGATTGAGATACCCCTGCATAGTGGGCAATATCAAATGAGGTAGCTTTACCTTTCATTGTTACAACTTAATTAAATTGATAAATAATTGTGTCATTTTCGTTTATTGATGAATAATTTCAAGCTTTTTGTGAATTAACGTATATTTTTATTGATAAATTCCTGACACCGGTGTCATAATGTCAGTGTTTTATCATTTTGTTGTCAAAACGTATTCGCTGTCTATATCTTTATAGGCAGCATTTTTTACTGTGATAGCTACTTTGAGGTGATAGCTCAAAGTATAAATAACAATGGTACACCATTGTAAAATAATAAGCATGAGTCGCTTAACAAAAGAGATAATACTATGAGCCCAAACGCTTCTGCCCAATTTGATCCCATCTTAGTTGCTGATGTCGGCGGCACTAATGCCCGCTTTGCTTTAATAACTGCTTTTAATGAACAGACTAACCAATTTATAATAGAGCACATTAATATTTTTCCTAGTGCCAATTTTGGTTCTCTTGAAAGTGCGCTCGAGCAATATTTACAAACAGTCCCACATATTGCACCCAAACGCGCATGTTTAGCCGTTGCAGGGCCAATAAAAGCCGGGCAAGTGCATTTAACCAATTTAGGTTGGCATTTTAGCGTCAGTGAATTTAAAACTCATTTTGATTTACAACAACTTGAAGTCATTAATGATTTTGCTGCCTTTGCTTACGCTGCCCCTTACTTAGATCCTAAACAAAATGTCATTGTTAAATCAGGTCAAGCTGATGATAACGCAAACATTGGTGTTATAGGTCCAGGTACTGGTTTTGGTGCCGCGTGCTTAGTTAGAACGTCTCAATCTACCGCAGTGCTAAGTTCAGAAGGGGGGCATATATCACTTGCACCTGTTAATGAACTCGATACTTTATTATTAAATGAGTTACGTAAAGATCATCCCCATGTTTCTATCGAAACAGTTTTTTCAGGTCCTGGCATAACGCATTTATACAAAGCAATGTCTGCGGTTAAGGGTGTAACAGCTAAAAATTTAGATGCCGCACAAATTAGCAGCCTTGCAAATAGTGGTGAATGTGATGTGTGTGATGCAACCTTAAACCAGTTTTGTGATTGGATTGGCAGTGTTGCCGGTGATTTAGCGGTTGTTTATGGCGCGTTAGGTGGATTATTTATTGGCGGTGGAATACTACCTCGTATGCAAGCGAGACTTCTTGAGAGTCGTTTTGTTGAACGATTTTCGCAAAAGGGTATTATGTCGCAGTACGCAGGACAAATCCCTGTAACACTCGTAACACAAGACAACATACCGCTTATTGGCGCTGCTGCGTGTTTACACAATAGCAAATAGGGCTTTGGTCTTACAGGTTGTATTTGGATAATGGACAGATGAAAAAAGTAACCATAAATAGTGTAGCAAGCCATGCAGGGGTTTCTAAAAAAACCGTCTCACGCGTGTTAAACAATGAGCCTAATGTAAGTGCCGCCACCCGAGAAAAGGTGCTTGCGGTATTTAAAGAGCTTGATTACACCCCAAATCCAATTGCACGAGGTCTTGCTCAAAATCGTAGCTTTATTATTGGCTGTTTATACGATAACCCAAGTAAAAGTTATATTACCCGAGTGCAAACGGGCGCCTTAGAAGCGTGTAAAGAAAACAACTATAATTTATTGATACACCCTTGTGAGTTTCGTGGTGAAGCACTTATAAATAATATTGAGCAATTACTACAAACTTCTCGATTAGATGGCATTGTGCTAACACCTCCTTTTGGTGATTTTGCTGAGCTTGCTTCTTTTTTAAAATCTAAAAAAATTCCTTATGCAAGAGTTGCTTCAGCTTTACTACAAGATGATTCAATTTCAGTGCGTAGTAACGACGAGCAAGGCGCATTTGAGATTACCGAGCATTTAATTAACCTCGGTCATAAATCTATAGCCTTTATTAAAGGGCACCCGGATCACAGTGCCACGCAACAACGTTTTAAAGGTTACAGGCGTTCACTTGCAAGCCATGGTATAGAATTTGATGAGCGCTTAGTCGAGGAGGGTAACTTTAGTTATCACTCAGGTGTAGATAGTGCACGCAGCATATTAGATTTATCCCCTAGGCCAACCGCTGTATTTGCATCAAACGATTACATGGCGGCTGCCGTACTTAAATTAGCAACTCAGCGCCAATTAAAAGTGCCTGATGACATTTCAATAGCTGGGTTTGATAATGCGCCCATTGCACGTCATATTTGGCCTGGGTTAACAACGATTGCACAGCCCGTTGAAGAAATGACTAAACAAGCCGTAACGCAACTTATTTTACACATAGCTCAACCACAAGAGCAGCCGTATCAGGTAACGCTTGAGTCGCGCTTGATTACACGCGAGTCTACCTCAGCAATAAAATAGTGAGTTTAAAACACTTTCACAGTAGCCCGAATATGAGTGACGCTTATTCGGGCTTTTTTTACTCTGAACTTGCTAAAACATGGTTTGTGCCTAAAAATCAATTAGGTCATTATTCGGTCATGTTAAAATATTAAACTATTTTTGTTACCCGGGGTTGACACCGGTGTCATTGCTATGCGTTAATACAGTGACACCGGTGTCAGGGTTGTTGTGAGAGGCTCCCTGGTAGCGTACCTTTGAACGGGTAAATCAAAGATGCTCAGTACAGTTATTTACGTGGAGTCTGTAGTTGCTACTGAGCCTTTATCCTCTAACTAATAGAGATGAGTTAAATTATGTTACATCCTCGTATTCAAGAAGTTACCCAGCGCGTTATCGAACGCAGTAAAAATACCCGTCAAGATTATTTAGATCGCATTTCGCACGCAAAAAAACAAACAAGAGTTCGTGCCGGTTTAGGTTGCGGAAATATAGCCCATGTTATGGCTGCATGTAGCAGTGATGACAAAGCGCGCTTAAAGGCTGATGAGCAGCCAAATCTTGCTATTATCAACTCATATAACGATATGTTATCGGCTCATGTGCCATACAAAGACTACCCAGATTTAATTAAAGACATTGCAACAAAATACGATGCTACAGCTCAAGTTGCTGGTGGCGTTCCTGCAATGTGTGATGGTGTTACGCAAGGGCGTGACGGCATGGAACTTTCACTTTTTTCTCGCGATGTAATTGCTATGTCTACAGCAATTTCTCTTTCGCACGATGTGTTTGATGGCGTTTTTTGTTTAGGCGTTTGTGACAAAATTGTTCCTGGTTTATTAATTGGTGCATTGTCGTTTGGTCATTTACCTGTGTTCTTTTTACCAGCAGGTCCAATGCAATCAGGTATTCCGAATAAAGAAAAAGCACGTATTCGCCAAAAGTTTGCACAAGGTTTAGTGAGCCGCGAAGACTTACTTGAAGCTGAAAGTGCGTCTTATCACAGCGCTGGTACGTGTACGTTCTACGGTACTGCCAATTCAAACCAAATGTTGATGGAAATAATGGGCTTACACCTCCCAGGTAGCTCGTTTATTAATCCTTACACTGAGCTTCGCGATGGCCTTACAGGTAATGCTGTAGAAACTATGCTTAAGCAGCTTACGGATGATAAAGAAAGCCCTTGTTTAGCCGATGTGATCAGCGAAAAAACGATTATAAATGGTTTAGTGGGTCTGCTTTCTACAGGTGGTTCTACTAACCATGCAATCCATATTGTTGCGATAGCAAAAGCTGCCGGCATTCAGGTTACGTGGAAAGATATGTCTGACTTATCAGAAGTTGTACCACTTCTTACACGTATTTACCCTAACGGCTCAGCTGATGTAAACCACTTTCAAGCAGCAGGCGGTATGGGTTTCTTAATGCGAGAACTAGCAAGCGCTGGTTACTTACATACAGACGTTAAAACAATGCTTGGCGATGGTTTAGCACCATACATGACAGAGCCTCGTTTAGATAAAGACGATAGCTTGATCATGAGCGACTCAACTGGCCCAACTAAAGTTAAATGGGTAGATTGCCCAGCAAACTCGCACGATGAAGAAGTACTTCGCCCAGTGAGTAACCCATTTAGTAAGCAAGGTGGTCTGCAACTTCTAACTGGCAACTTAGGTAAAGCTGTTATCAAAGTGTCAGCTGTTGCTGAAGAACATCAAACCGTTACTGCTCCTGCAAAAGTATTTAGTTCACAAAGTGCTCTGCAAGATGCATACACTCGTGGCGAATTAAACCAAGACTTTATTGCCGTGCTAAAAGAGCAAGGCCCTAAAGCGAAAGGTATGCCAGAGCTACACAAGTTAACGCCAGTAATGGCAACGCTTCAAGATGAAGGCTTTAAAGTAGCCATTGTTACTGACGGTCGGATGTCGGGTGCATCAGGTAAAGTACCTGCTGCTATTCACTTAGCACCAGAGGCAGTAGAAGGCGGCGTTATTGCTAAAATCCGAGAAGGCGATTTAGTGACGCTTGATGCGCCAAACGGAATATTAAAAGTACACGTTAGCGACGAAGAACTTGCTAAGCGTGAAGCAGAGCTTAGCCTGCCAAGTGCAACATTTGGTACAGGTCGTGAATTATTTACTGGATTTAGAAATATCGTAAGCAGTGCCGATTTAGGCGCGAGTGCTTTTGGACTTGAATAAATATTAGCCATACTGGGTAATGAGGAACAAGTAATGAGTATTGAAAAAATCTTAGCATCGGCACCCGTAGTGCCAGTGGTTGTAATCGAAAAATTAGAAGATGCAGCACCACTTGCAAGAGCTTTATACAACGGTGGCTTAAAAGCCTTAGAAATAACACTACGTACACCCATTGCTGCAGAAGCTGTAAAGCTAATGAAAGCAGAAGTACCTGAAGCCTATGTAGGTACTGGTACGGTAGTAGATAAGGCAAGTTTTGATCTTTCGGTTGCCGCTGGTGCTGATTTTATGGTGAGTCCAGGTGTTAGTGATGAGCTTATTGCTTTAGCTAAAACATCAGATATACCATTTTTACCAGGCGCTGCAACTGCAAGTGAAGTTATGCAACTTGCGTCGCATGGTTTTAAGTATTTAAAATTCTTCCCAGCAGAAGCTGCAGGCGGAACAGCTATGCTTAAATCAATCGGTGGCCCATTACCACATATTACTTTTTGCCCAACTGGCGGCATTAGCCTAGCAACTGCTCCTAATTATTTAGCGCTTAACAACGTTATTTGTGTTGGTGGTACGTGGATGCTAGATAAACAACTAATTGAAAATAAAGACTGGCAAGCAATTGAAGCGCTTGCTCGCCAAGCAAGTGAACTTAAATAGGAGTCTAAAATGATTAATGTAGCAATTAACGGTTACGGCCGTATCGGTAGAAATGTTTTACGTGCACTTTATGAGTCAGCTCAAAACAGCGAAATTAAAATTGTAGCAATTAACGATTTAGCACCAGCTAACGTAAATGCACATTTAACGCAATATGACTCAGTTCATGGTCAATTTTCAAAAAAAGTAACACTTGAAAACAACACTATGCTAATTGGGGATGACGTAATTACGTTAACGCAAGAGCGTGACCCTGCAAACTTACCGTGGAAAGAGCTAAACGTAGATATCGTTTTAGAATGTACTGGTTTTTTCACTAAACGTGATGACGCTGCTAAGCACATTACTGCAGGCGCGAAAAAAGTAATCGTATCTGCTCCAGGTACTGGTTTAGATGCAACAGTAGTGCATGGTGTAAACAGCGACGTAATTAATGCTGATAGCAATATCATTTCTAACGCTTCTTGTACTACTAACTGTTTAGCGCCAATTGCAAAAGCAATTAACGATACAGTAGGTATTGAGCAAGGTAGCATGACGACTATTCACGCTTACACCAACGATCAAAACTTATCTGACGTTTACCACCCAGATTTATACCGTGCGCGTAGTGCAACTCAATCTATGATCCCAACTAAAACAGGAGCTGCGGCAGCTGTTGGTTTAGTATTACCAGAACTTGCTGGTAAATTAGATGGTATGTCGGTACGTGTACCTACAATCAATGTTTCTTTAGTTGATTTTACGTTTATCACTAAGCGTGATACGACTGCAGAAGAAATCAATGCAATCATGAAAGAAGCATCAACGGGTTCAATGAAGAGTATTTTAGAATATAACGAGCTTCCGCTTGTTTCTATCGACTTTAACCATAACCCAGCGTCGTCTATCTTTGATGCAACGCAAACTAAAGCCAATGGCAAACTAGTTAAAGTAATGGCTTGGTACGACAATGAGTGGGGTTTCTCAAACCGCATGTTAGACCAAGTTAAAGCATTAGGTCAGTACTTATAATTGACCTTGTAAAAGTTTAGCTTTATCCAACCAAGCCACGCATTGCGTGGCTTTTTTGCGTTTAGTTTATCTGTATATTTGCAATTCAAAATTAGAAGGGAACTATTTGTATTTTTTATACCCTAAATTTTGTTAATATGTGGGTGTGTAAATCAATGGAATTTCGTTGTATTTAATCAACTCAACGACGCAAGGAATAATAAAAATGATCAGAGCTCTATCGCGAAAAGTATTTCGCACAAATCATCTTCAGATAGGTGAGGGCAACATAAGCGGCTACATAGCCTGCTTTTTAGCAATACTGAGTTGCTTAGGCGTATTAGCGTTTCACTTTCCTGAATATTTAACCACACCAGAGCTGAGAAAAAGCTACAGCGTCGACTTTTTACGTCAGCTTATGTTTGCATCATTATTGGTCTCGGGCAGTTTAGGATTACTTAACTTTGTACGTAATACCAATAAGCGTTTAGGGGCTACAGCGTGGTTTTTTATTTTACTCGCTATTATGTTTGGCGGACCAAACGTTGAAGTAAACGAATTTGCTTCTGATACACCTTATATAGGGCTTGATTGGTTTATTTTAGATTTACTCGGCTCAACACTTATATTTATTGTGATTGAAAAGTTATTACCTCATCGTAAAGATCAAAAAATATTACGTAGCGAATGGCGAGGCGATTTAAACCACTTTTTTGTAAATCATTTAATTATTGGTTTTGTATTACTCGTTACTAACCACTTTGTGCATTATGGCTTTGGCTGGGCTGTATCATCTACAGTACAAGGTTATATAGAGCAAACACCCTTTATAGTGCAGTTGTTTTTAATAATACTCGTGGCTGATTTAATGCAGTATTGGGTGCATCGTGCCTATCACGAAGTCCCTTTATTATGGCGCTTTCATGGCGTACATCACAGTGCTAAAGAAATGGATTGGTTAGCGGGCTCTCGCCAGCATATTCTTGAAATACTCGTAACGCGCAGCTTAGTGCTCACGCCTATATTTGTACTTGGTTTTTCACAGCAAATAATTAGTTTGTACGTAATAATTGTGGGTTTGCAGGCTGTGTTTAACCATGCAAATGTGCGTGTGAAATTTGGTTGGCTAAAATATTTTATGGTTACACCGCAGTTTCACCATTGGCATCATGCGTCAGATAAAGCCGCGATTGACCGAAATTACGCTGCACATTTTTCGTTTTTAGATTATGTGTTTGGTACTGCTGTTAAAGGCCAAAAAGAGTGGCCACAAGCGTATGGTGTAGTCGGGGATTACATGCCCGTAGGTATGCTTAAACAACAGGTTTACCCGTTTAAGCGCACTAAATAAGTACGGAAAATCCGAATAAACATAAAATAAAAGCGAGTAAGATGTTACATTTTGCTCGCTTATATTATTAATATTAAATTTATTTTAGCTCTGCTAATAACTCAGTAAATGTAGGTCTTTGATTTAATGTAGGTTGCATGGCACATTTTGCCATATCGGACATTTTAACAAAGAGCTCACTTTGTTTATCATCGCCAGTTACCGTGCCTATTAAGTCTTCAATTAAACACCCTAATGCACGTACTTCAATTAACTCGATTTGCTTTTGTTGATAATCACTTAACATGGCTAAGTTTGTGGCTGCACCAAAATCACCAAATAATACATCAGCATCTTTGTTTATCATGGTGTTATGCGCATACACGTCGCCATGGCTTACTTTACAAATATGCAAGTGATGTAAGGTACTTACCATTTGCTGTGCAATTTTTAAAATAGCGTGAGTTGAGTAATGGCAATCATCATTAAAGGTATCACGAGTACAGGTTTCAAGGCTTGGAGGCAGGCCTAAATTAGCAAAGCTTTTATCTATTAGCTCCATTACTAAACCTAGCTGATCACTTTGCTCAATGTAGGCAAGTACTTGAATTAAATTAGCGTGATCGCCTGCTTGTAAGCAGCAATTTACTTCATCAAGCGGGTAGCCGTCGCTGGTAATTGCGCCTTTAAATAATTTAATCGCTACAGCACTTTCAATAGCTTGTGCTAAATGAATAACGCCCGATGCACCTTGGCCAATAACATGACTAAGTGTGTAATCGTTAAGAGACTTATTTTCTAAGCAGCTTTTTGTAAGGCACTGGGCTTTATTAAAATCGTTACCGGCAAACGCAAGCCAAGCAAGTTTAGGCAATTCAAACAGCCAGTCGTCTACGTGTGTTAAGTTATTAGCAGAGAGCCTAACAAGCTCAAGGTTTTTACACTGCGCCATGCTACTTGGCAGTTGCTTAAGTTGATTGCCTGCAAGCGCAAGCTTTTTAAGCTGGGTATAATTACCGAAATCTTCAGGCAATTCGCTTAACGTATTATCGGTGAGTATTAGCCACTCAATATTTTTTGGCAGGCTGTTTAAAGCAAATTCAGAAATTTGGTTACCTTTAAACGCGACCATAATTAAAGCAGGGCATTTAGCGAGCACTTTAGGAATATGCTTAAACTGATTAAACGATAAAAACACACGCTTCAGGTTTGTTAAACAGGCAAATTCATCAGGTAGTGTTGATAAGTTATTATTTGATAAATCGAGAACTTCAAGCGTGTCAGCTAAGCTAAAGATTTCTTCAGGAAATGTCGTTAGCTCTTCTACCAATTGCAGGCGAGTAGCACCAACAAGTTTGCCACTTTTAAGCTCTTTAAGGGAGTTCATATTAATACCATGTTCTAAAAATGAAAAAGCCAACATAGCTGTTGGCTTAAAGTCGTTCTAACTTACTAAATCGCTCTTTAGAATTGCGCGTTATGGTAAACGTTTTGCACGTCGTCGCAATCTTCTAACATTGCTAAAAAGCGTTCCATAACTTCAACGTCTTCGCCTTCAATCGGCGTTTCAATTTGTGGCACAAAGCTAATTAGGTCTTCGTCAAATTCAGTCACGCCCATTTCTTCAAGCGCTGTACGTGTATTGTTGTACTCTGTGTGAGGAGCAAAAACAGTAACTTTACCGTCATCTACTTCTACGTCAGTTACATCAACATCAGCCATCATAAGAGCTTCAAGTACTGCTTCGTCGTCATCACCGTCAAATACAAAAATAGCAAGGTGATCAAATAAATGTGAAACAGAGTTTTGAGCGCCAATTTTAGCATTCGCTTTGGTAAAACAAACACGTACATCAGCAAAGGTACGCTTGTTGTTGTCTGTTAAACAGTCAACAATAATCATACAGTTACCAGGGCCGTAACCTTCGTAACGTGTTGCTGCGTAGTCTTCACCGCCGCCGCCTTTTGCTTTGTCTATTGCGCGGTCAATAACGTGTGCTGGTACTTGGTCTTTTTTAGCGCGTTCAATTAAACGACGTAATGATAAGTTACCATCTGGATCTACACCGCCGTTTTTTGCACAAATATAAATTTCTTTGCCGTACTTAGAATAAACTTTAGTTTTAGCACCCGCAGTCTTAGCCATTGAATCTTTTTTGTTTTGGTAAGCTCTTCCCATCTGCGTTTCGCCTTAATATATGTAAATAATAGAATAAAATTATAATGCGTATTCTAAAGGTAAATGCATTCAAGGGCTAGTAAGTATTAAAACAGATTAAATCGGTAACGTTTAAAAGCCATGTAAACTGTATTTTATTAATGGGATCATCGAGGGTTCTAGACGTTGGAATTATATCTATTATGTGTAAATTTAATTCAATAAAAAAGCAACCTGTATAACAGGTTGCC
>NZ_JACJDN010000770.1:0-1628 GCF_014163565.1 Pseudoalteromonas sp. SR45-5
TGATAAATCAATAAGGCTTTTTTAATGTAAAATTTTGGGCTTACGCTTTTAAATTACGAACCAGTTTACTCTCGGTATTTACAGATTTACCGGCTTGGTCGTAGGTCATTGACGTTGGTGCGCCAATTAATATCTCTTTTAATTGTTTAACACTAAGCTGCGCTTGACGGGCAGCATGAGCATTAACATTATTTTGTTTTTGGCATTGCGCAAGTTGAGTTTTAACTTGGCTTATTAGCTCAGATATTTCAGGATTTTGTGTATCGTTACTGGCAATTAGCTTACTTAGCTCTTTATCTAGAGTGCTTAGCTTAGTTAAAAAAGACATTTTTTGTTGGGCAATTTCTTTTAAACCAGCACCACGTCGTGAGGCAATAGCAGTAAGCTCATCGTTTAATAGCGTGTGTAAAGAGTCTAAACAACTTACTTGTTGGTTTAGCTTTACGCTAATTAAACTATTATGATCAGCCATACACGTTAAACTCAAAATCAGCTAAGTTTTTAGCAAGCTTTTCACTGTCCACTTGGTATTTACCTTCAGTTATTGCTTTTTTTAGCTCAGCAACTTTATCGCTGTCAAAGCCAGGCGATTGCTGTGCTTTATCTTGAAGCGTTTTTAATTGCTGCGCTTGCGGCGTTAAACTTACAGAATCACTTGCAGCTTTAGGCGAAGGGGCCTGAGCAGCTTGTGTATTTGCGTTATCTTTTTTTAAATCAACTTGTTGCTGCTTTGCATTTGTAAGCGCATTAGCTTGTTGATTACTGCCATTAACTTGATTAACCATAATAATAAACCCGTATATTACCCAACTTATGCCATGTTATCGGCATATACGTAGGATACTTTAGTATAAATCTAAATTAAATATTCACCTGAACAGACTCTACACCATCTACTCGCGCATTTAAAACTTTACCTGATTTTTTGTTTTTTATTTGTATCTGTTCGCCCAAAGTACCGTCTTCTAAAGCAATACCTGTGGTTTTAATTCTAAGGCCCCTCAGGTTTGCGTAAATATTAACAGAGTCACCTTTACACACCATGCAAATTTGGTTTAGTAATACTGGCATACCACTTCTAATATTTCGTTTACTTCTACTACCTATTAGCATTGTGGGATCATCTAAGTACTGTATTCGTACAAAGTGAGTTGGTTTCATTTCAATACTTAAATGCGATTTAGTTATTACTTCACCGCGGGTTAAATTAGCAGTGGCAACAACAACTGGGGCCATTTCAACAACTCTTACATGAACGTATTGAGCCCACGTTTGAGCATCATTACACTTGGCTTGTAAGGTTACTTGGCGGTTAAATGGTGGCTCATCGGATGTTGATAATTCAAGCTCTGTATTACAGACACGATCAGGAATGCGACTGTCTAAAGGCAGAGCACTTAATTGAGTATTAGTATTTTGTAATGTACCAATTTGCTTAGCTATGTAAGCAACGGCCATGTCTTGTAATAAATCTTTACTAAACACTTTAGCTTGCAAAGGGAATACAAAGCACAAGCTAGTAACAAAATAAAAAACACTGTATCTTCTGATTTTTTTTAACAAACTCATAATGTTTCGACTATGCTTATGGTTTCAAACAGGGTATAAATATTTTGCGTCAAAAAGTA
>NZ_JACJDN010000771.1:0-1621 GCF_014163565.1 Pseudoalteromonas sp. SR45-5
TGTAAAGAAGTAATCTGATAGTGTATAAGAAACCATCATTACAAACGAACTGAACAATAGGTTTGTATCTCTTTTTACATTTAGGGAGTAAACAAAGACATTGAAAAAAAATGCCATTAAAAACCCCCACATTGTAAATGCAGAAAGGGAAAAAAAGCCAAAAAACTCAGTTAAAAACATTTATAACCTTAATTAATCACTTAGGTTTTATAGGTATCATACCACCACCGCGCTGTAATTCTGCACCAGCTGCAGCAATAGCCTCTTGAGAAAAGCTCACTGTATCAGATTGCAGGGTTTTAGGGCTAGCAGTTTGTTCGATTGCAGGCTTTAATTGTTGTGTTTTGTTGTATGCTTGCATTTGTAATTGGCTATTAGCTGAAACTTGCATGTGATTGATCCTTGTAAAAGTTTTAATTATATTTGGTGCAACTTTTAACCACATTATTATGTAGATAAATGCATTACCTGTTTTAAGCAGTGATAGCTATTTTGCTATCTACCTAATAATTAGCAATCAATGTGCCAACTTTTTTTGACGCATTAAAATTCACTCAAAAATATAATCAAACCAAACAGCTCCGACCAGTTTGCTGCAAATATAAAAAAACGCACAGGGATAACCGTACGTTTTTTGTATCCAGGGAGTTTAAGCTACGTATTTACACGGGATCTCCGCACGTGTACTTAGCTTCAAAATATATTCCATTGCTACTTCGTCACAATTTTCTTTACGAAGGCAAAGTTCACAATCTTTCATTACTTTTTCAGGCAAAGAGTCTTTGCTACAAAAAGTAAAACGTTGTTGTTCAAAGAAATCGGGGACACGGGTCAATACAATAACTCGGTTAAGTGCCAATTTTTTGGCTTTAGCAAGTAGGTGCTCTACAAGCTGTCTACCCTGCCCCGTCACTTTACTTTTTGGGTCTATACCCAATGAGCGTATTTCAGCAAGGCCGGTATCGTAAATGTATAACGATGCACAACCTGACACTTTTCCATTTATTTCAGTAACGGCAAACTCGTTAATGGAGTGCACCATATCGCTTTTTGCACGAGGCAGGTTTTCGCCTACCGTTGCCCAATGCTGTATAAGTGTTGCAATTGCCTCTACATCATCTAAATTTGCATCACGTACCGTTATTTGCTGTTTTTTTTTGGCTTCTTTAACAGCATTAGTTACTTGCTCAATAGACGTCCCACCAAGCGCTTGACGCGCTTTTATACACGCATCAATTTCAAGTACTGGGTAAACATCATCTTCAAATACAGTGTTTACTGATTTGTACTGCTCAAGTGATAGCTCCTCAAGCGTTTTACCTTCGCTAATCGCAAGCTGTACAAGTACACCCACAATGTGATGCCCTTCTCTAAATGGCACACCTTTAGCAACTAAGTAATCAGCAAGTTCGGTGGCATTAGCGTGGCCGCCTTTTGCCGCTGCTAACGTTTTATCACCATTTACTTTTACGCCTTTAATACACGCTTGCGCCATATGAATACATGCAAGCCATGTTGGCATAGCGTCAAACAGGCCTTCTTTGTCTTCTTGCATATCTTTATTGTATGCAAGTGGCAACGCTTTTAATGTCATCATCATAGCGCTAAATGCACCAAATAC
>NZ_JACJDN010000772.1:0-1606 GCF_014163565.1 Pseudoalteromonas sp. SR45-5
TACACCGATTAGGTTACTTTAAAATGAAATTTTTTATAGCTTCCCTATTTATTTCGCTGTCATTTTGGTAAGTTAAAGCACACTATATTTTGCATCAAGCAAGTATAAAAAAGTAAATTTCATATTCGTTCTTCTTCTTATTATTTCAGGACTGTATTTTACTAATGGCCGGAAAGATCCCACGTAACTTTATAGACGATTTACTTGCCAGAACCGATATTGTCGACCTGATAGACTCAAAAGTAGGTCTAAAAAAAGCAGGTAAGGATTATCAAGCTTGCTGCCCATTTCATAACGAAAAGTCTCCCTCATTTACTGTATCGCAAGACAAACAGTTTTATCACTGCTTTGGGTGTGGCGCTAATGGTAATGCAATTTCGTTTGTAATGGAGTACGAAAAGCTAGAGTTTGTAGATGCTATTGAAGAAATAGCTAGCATGCTTAACTTAGAAGTACCTCGAGAACAAGGCGCAAACTCAGCACCAGAGCGTACGGCTGCGCAAAAGCGCTCCGATTACGACTTAATGCTTCATACTGCTCGCTTTTATCAGCACCAATTAAAACACCATAGTAATTCTGCTGCTGTTATTGAGTATGTTAAAGGCCGTGGTTTAAGCGGTGAAACTGTTAAAAAATTTATGATTGGCTACGCTCCCAGTGAATGGGATGGGCTATGCCTACAGCTTGGTCGTAATAAAGAACAAAAAGAGCAATTGGTTGAGCTAAAGCTAGCTTCAGAAAAAACACCAGGCAGACAATTTGATTTTTTCCGCGATCGCCTAATGTTCCCTATTCGCGATAAACGCGGACGCGTTATTGCATTTGGTGGGCGTGTAATGCAAGCCGACCAAGGGCCAAAATATCTAAACTCGCCAGAAACCCGAATTTTCCATAAAGGCTTTGAGCTTTATGGGCTTTACGAAGCAAAGCAAGCCCATAAAAAACTTGATCATGTAATGATTGTTGAAGGTTATATGGATGTGGTGGCTCTTGCTGAGCAAGGGATTGAATATGCAGTTGCATCACTGGGGACAGCAACAACAAGCGAGCACATGCACACTTTATTTAGAACTACTGATAAAGTAGTCTGTTGTTACGATGGCGACAGGGCTGGCCGTGATGCTGCTTGGCGGGCACTTGAAAATGCGCTCCCTTATTTAAACGATGGTAAAGCACTACAATTTGCATTTTTACCAGATGGCGAAGACCCTGACTCGCTTGTACAAAAAGAAGGTAAGGAGCAATTCGAATTGCGCCTAAGCCAAGCAGATGACTTTACCAAAGTATTGTTTAATAAATTAAGCCAAGAAGTTGATTTAACACTCGATTCAGGAAAAGCTAAACTTCTTAGTGCAGCACTTCCACTAATTGAAAAAATTCCAAGTGAGTTTTATCAAGAAAACATTCTTGAACAATTAGGACGCTTAATTGGCAGAACGCGTGAGCAGTTGAATAGCCGTTTAAAAACGCCTAAACAGCAACACTCTATTGAACGTAAATTTAAAATAACACCTATGCGCCAAGCTATCGGTATATTGATCCAGCACCCTAATTTAGCTAAAAGTGTGCCGTATTTACCTGAGCTTGCACAAATGAACATTGCTGG
>NZ_JACJDN010000773.1:0-1606 GCF_014163565.1 Pseudoalteromonas sp. SR45-5
AAACAAACTAAAGGGATTACTTATAATAAAAAAAATCCCATATTAGCTAGGCTAATATGGGCAAAATCACACAATGAATTAGGTGTTTTTAAATTACGGTTTATGCTTTAAATTAAAGTCTATCAGTAATATTTCGTACTAAGTCAGAATCTACAAATTGAGTAATAAGTGCAGTGCCCCACGCATAGCCACGCTGTATTGGGTAACCTTTAAAAATCCAGCGTTTACGCACGTGATTAAAGCGCTCTAAATAGTCTTGCTTTTTTTGTGGCAGAGGCTGCTCACCCAATTTATTCCATGCTTTATATACGCCTGACATGTCAGATCCTCGCATAAAGCGTTGCAACCAACGTGGAAAACGAGAAAAGCTAATAGTGGACTGAAAATCAATAAAGTAAGGTTTACCGTCTGCGCCGCATAAAATATTACCCATATTACGCAAGTCTAAATGCACGATGCCTTTGCGATGCATTTTTGCTACTTGACGCTCAAGCTCACTAAAAAAGTTAACAGGTAGTGTTTTGTCTTCATGAATTAAAGCGCGCAGTGGCGTGCCTTCAATATAGTTATAAGCAACCGCTATCGGCGACAATCTACAAAAGCGGTTAGCAACTGCATCAAGCTCTGCTAAACGGCTCAACCCTTTATACTCTTGATTTACCGACATTCGTGCAAATGTTTTGCGGATAAACCAGGGGCTTTGGCTAAAATCTTTAACAATTAAATCAAATTCATTATCTTTATATCGATACACAATCGCGTTAGCAAAACGTCCCTTATGGACAACACTTAAGTGATGTTGCATAAAAGTATGTTCTGGAAATTGCTGTTGTAATTGTACTAACAAATTATTTT
Organism: Pseudoalteromonas sp. SR45-5; assembly: GCF_014163565.1. Taxonomy (NCBI): domain Bacteria; kingdom Pseudomonadati; phylum Pseudomonadota; class Gammaproteobacteria; order Alteromonadales; family Pseudoalteromonadaceae; genus Pseudoalteromonas; species Pseudoalteromonas sp. SR45-5. The sequence continues at coordinate 856 of NZ_JACJDN010000773.1, forward strand.
CAATCATAACAAACCTAACAAGATGATAACTTTAATTGCCTAGGCAACTATATTATCAAAGTTAGATTCTGCGCACAATCAGATCAACTAATTAGCACGCTAACTTTCTATTGAAACAGTATCGCTATTTTATTGATAATCTACTTTTGGGGGGAGTCTGGCAGTGAATCAAGATTATTTATAGCTTTGAATAGTAAGTCGATTATTTGGTTTTTTTCTGGCTCCGAAAAACCACTTAATGCTTGCGCATAGACTTCGTTCACTACAGGCATAATTTCAGGACAAAGAGCTTTACCTTTTTCACTTAAACACAAAATAGTTGAGCGCTTATCAAGCTCACATTGCGTTTTAATAATGAGTCCTTTTTCTTCAAGTCGGTTTAGTAAGCGGCTCATAGCGCCACGATCATAAACCATATACTCGCAAAGTCCTGCAAGCGTATTAACCGACTCTCTCGCAAGTAGTACAACCACAATATATTGCGCAGAAGTTAAGTCCATAGGAAGTAACTTGGCATCAACATGAATGGCTAATCTCGAACGTAAAAAAGAGACTAAACGCCCCAAATCTTGCTCTGGCGCTAACTCTTCTCGAGTACAACGTTTAATTGATGGCATGTTTTGCATAGTTATTCCACTGTATAAGTATATTTGCATGCTGATAGACCTTAACGCATACAAAAAATTCAATAATTTTTATAAAAACTAAGCAGCTAAAACTAAGCCACAAAAATAAAGCCGCAATCAGCGGC
>NZ_JACJDN010000774.1:0-1591 GCF_014163565.1 Pseudoalteromonas sp. SR45-5
TATTGGCTTTCATCGCGAAAAGGAAAAGGGTGCAAACCGTCTTTTTGGCGAATAGTGTGCATTTGGTCGCGACGACCTGTAAGGATTTTATGTGGATAAGCTTGGTGACCCACATCCCAAACTAGGCGATCGTCTGGAGTGTTATAAACATAATGTAGCGCAACGGTTAGTTCAACCGTCCCTAAACCAGACGCTAGATGACCGCTACTTTGCGATACTGAGTTGAGTAAATAATCGCGCAGCTCATTGCTAAATGCAGGGAGTTTGTCTTGCGCTAAGTCACGCAATTGGGCTGGCTCGTCAACCAAATTAAGTAATGGATACTTGCTACTATCAAGTGTCATGGTTTTATATATATCCTTCGCTAACATTAATTCATTCAAAGCTTTTACGAATAATTAATGTTGAGTAATAATGTCAGTGCTAATTGTAATACGTATGAGCAAAAATTAGTGGTCACGCTCAATTAGGTAATTTGCTAGCGACGCAAGAAGTGTTGTGTCAGCATCTATATTTGCCAACGCTTCATGGGCTTGTTGTATTAAATTTTGCGCCTTTTCTTTAGCGCCTAGCATACCTAATAACGCCGGATATGTCGCTTTATTCGCGGCAATATCGGAGCCTTGTGGTTTACCTAAAGTAACCGTATCGCCTTCAACATCTAAAATGTCGTCGTGTACTTGAAACGCCAGCCCTATAGCATACCCAAAAATGCTTAAATTTTCTAAGGTTTGTTGATCTGCCTTTTCACTGCACAGTGCACCAAGTGTAATTGCACAATTAATTAAAGCTCCGGTTTTTAGCTTATGTATTCGCTCAAGCTCTTGTACGGTAATTACTTTATCTGTTGCTGCTATGTCAAGACCTTGTCCGCCTACCATGCCCTCAAGGCCTGATGCGTTGGCAAGCGTAGCAATCATTTTTACTTGTGTTTGCGACGAGCATGTAAATTTGTGATTCGCAATAAGCTCAAAGGCGAGTGTTTGTAGGGCATCACCGGCTAAAATTGCATTTGCCTCGCCAAATTCTATGTGGCAAGTAGGGCGGCCACGGCGTAAGTCGTCATCGTCCATAGCGGGCAAATCATCATGAACTAGCGAATAGCTATGGATACACTCAATTGCAGCTGCAAGTACATGTAAGTCTTGCTGGTTTGCACCGAGCATTTTACCTGTGGCATAAACTAAAAATGGACGTAATCTTTTACCGCCATTAAATAATCCATACTGGGTGGCGTTCTTGACTGTTTCTTCAGTATCGAGAGACTGTTTAAAATGCTGTTGTAAGGTCGCTACTACATCTTTTTGAGCACGTTCGATATAATTATTTATGCTCACAGCTATTCCATATCATTATCAAAATTCGTAAGAACTGACTTTTCGCCATTCCCCATCAAAATTGATACTTTTTGTTCTGCTTGCTGTAATTTACCTGATGAAGCACTTGCTAATGCAATTCCACGCTCAAATTGCTTTAACGATTGCTCAAGCGATAAGTCACCTTGTTCCATGTCACTAACGATTGTAGATAATTCTTCTAGTGCTTGTTCGAAACTTAAGTTTTCAGGTTTTTTAGTCGCCATCTTTATTTC
>NZ_JACJDN010000775.1:0-1590 GCF_014163565.1 Pseudoalteromonas sp. SR45-5
GCGTATTACTAAAGCGGATTGTGAGAAAGGTTTTTTACTTGATGGCTTCCCGCGCACAATCCCGCAAGCGGATGCAATGAAAGAAAATGGCGTAGTGGTTGATCACGTTATTGAATTTGACGTGGCTGATGAAGTCATTGTTGAGCGTATGGGCGGACGTCGCGTTCATCCTGGTTCTGGTCGTGTTTACCACGTTGTTTATAATCCACCAAAAGTGGAAGGTAAAGACAACGAAACTGGCGAAGACTTAATTGTTCGCGCTGATGATACTGAAGAAACAGTACGTAAACGTTTAGGTATTTACCATGAGCAAACTATGCCATTGGTTGATTACTATCAAGCAGAAGCGGCTGCTGGTAATACTCAATACCATAAACTAGATGGTACACAAGCTGTTGAAACTGTTAGCCAACAACTTGGTGAACTTTTAGGTTAATTATAAAGTACATTAAAAAACCGCCAATTGGCGGTTTTTTGTTTTAAGGGATTTAGCATTGCTTAATTAGTGCTATTTAATCGGCTTTACAGTGTTTTAAGTTTTTCAATCACGCTGTTGTATTCAGGTTCAGTTGAAAGGCTACTAACTAACTGTTTATAAATGACGTTATGGCTTTCATCTAAAATAAAGACTGTTCGCGTTAGTAAGCCCATATCTTTAATAATCAATCCGTATTTTTGACCAAAATCACGCCAAACAGAATCTGATAACGTAGTGATTTTATCGATATTTTCAGCTTTGCAAAAACGCTTTTGAGCAAATGGTAAATCAGCACTAATTGTTAGCATAACTACACTTGGGAATTGTGAGGCTACTTTTTCATTAAAGTGCTTAGTTTGCAGGCTACAAATGCCGGTATCTAGGCTGGGTACTACACTTATTAATACAGCTTGGCCTTTATAATCCTCAAGTGTCACTGGAGTAAAGTTGTCATCAACAACTTTAAAGTTTGGCGCACTATCTCCAATTGAGATACCTTGACCTAATAAAGTGACTGGTTTGCCTTGCGCGGATACTTTTCCTGCATCAAGCGTGTTTTCTGGATAGTCGGCTGCAATAGCCACAGAACAAAATGAACTCAAAGCAAAGGCAAGTGAACGTAACATAAGGTATTTCCTTTTAAATTAACGCAATGGGAGTCAGTGTATTATACTGGGCTATAGTTACCAAGTGATTAAACCTGCTTAATAGAGTGGGTATTAGCTCTGAAATATAAAAATTGTAACTATGCTAAACTTTGATTAACATGAAGTTACAAAAGATATCTTCAATAATAAAAATAAAAACCATCATAAAATGATTTTAATGCTCATTACTGGTTTAGAAACAGAGAGATAATATGTCAACATCGGTATTAATATGTGATGACTCGAAATTAGCTAGACGTCAGCTAGCTCGCTCATTACCTGAAGATTGGGACATTAAAGTTGAATTTGCACTTGACGGCGTTGATTGTATAAAGCAAATAAAGTTTGTATGGTAAGTATCGCCACATACCATTTAATTTACGCATATCACGCGTGCCTGTTTCATGATCGATAATACCAACGGCCATAAATAACGACGCTTTAAACGTTGCATGGTTAATTATA
>NZ_JACJDN010000776.1:0-1590 GCF_014163565.1 Pseudoalteromonas sp. SR45-5
GGTTTATCTGGGTATTTAAGAGCGGCTATCTATCATTATCAAATCTAGTTTATGCTGCGCTCTTGTCTGGTTTGTTATATCTATAGATTCAATCATTTCGCATTCGTCGCGGATCATCTCTGAAATAAGGCTAGGGTAGTGACGGCAGTCTTCTGGACGGTCAAGGTAAATACTGCAGGTATACATATTTTTAGCGAGAGGCTCCTTTTTAGGCGCAATTTCTAAAAATGGGCACACTTGAAGTCTTAAGCCTGTTTTTGGGTCAAACCAAATTTCGTTGTTTTTAACGTACTCATAAATTTCAGGGTTAAAGAGCTCCCATAAACCTATTTCTTCTTTCGTTGCGCTTAAGTCGCCGCCACCATATTTAATACAGCATTTACCACACTGGTTGCACTCTTTCATAATTTGCTAATTTAGTTGGCTGTTAACACATTTAAGTTAGGTATTAGTGTAGCACCAAATTTATTATTAACGCTCTACTGAATTGCCCCAGTGTTTGCTTTTTGGGTGTGTAAAAAAGTTAGATACAATAACTTAAGTTAAAACCCCTTGTTACATTTTATATAGTACAGGCTTTATTTAATGCTTTACTCTAAGGTGGCGAAAAATATTATGAAACCTGCTTGGGCAGCTTTGTAGTTATTAAATGTTGCTGAGCGGGATCCCTAAGTAGGATGTAATTATGAAAGAAGCTGTTACTAAGTTAAAAACAGAATTTAATGCAAAGTTATTATATTGGAACAACCTCAAAAGTAGTAAAGCCAAAGCGGCAATCATCCTATTATTTATAGTTGTCATTGCACTTAAAGTGTTTACGACCATCTTTACGTTGGATTGGGTTGCAAGTTTATTCAGTGTGTGAGGTTACTAAGAGTAATTGCGATAAAGTTTAATTACAGTGTGTTTAACGCCTACGCGATGTTCATTATTAATGTATTATTACGCTATACACCAAATTAAATAAATCAGTTGTTTAAATACATTTTATAATGACTGTAATGATACATTTTAGCTAAATTGAGTCAGTAAATTAGTTTAGTTGCACTAAAGGATAACCAGTGATGATGAATACAAAAATATATAAAGCGGTACATGACCTAGCAGAAGATTTAATGGCGGCGGCTAACAAAAATAACCGAGAAAAATTTGAATCTTTATTTGCTCAATTAAAAGCGATTTGTATTGAAAACGAAAATACCTCAAAAGATCACCCAGTACAATGGGAAACTTTGGCTGATTTTACCGAAGAGCTAGAAGAGGCAATCACGACTTATGAAAAAGCATTAGAAAAGTCTGTTGCGATTAATAACAAAGATCACATGTCATCAGTTTCTTTTTCAATGGCTACACTGCAGCTAGAACTTGGTCAAAAAGACGAGGCTATTAAAAATCTTCAAAATGCTAAGGTTAGTGCTAATAAAATTGAAGATAAAGAGCTTAAAGCTGAAATACACGATCTACTAGAGTCACTTATTGAAGAAGAAGGTTAAATACTTAAAATTTACTAGCTCAGACTTGATCTGACAGTTACCCATATTAAATACTATTTCTTTGGATTTAGCTTAAGTTAGTACAATTTAATTAAAC
>NZ_JACJDN010000777.1:0-1586 GCF_014163565.1 Pseudoalteromonas sp. SR45-5
ACTTATAGAAATCCTTTTACTTTTTATTTGTTTTTTTATGTTGTTTTATTAACAAAAAATATGGCTCCAAAGGTAGCATTTAGTGCTCTGTGTAGCAACAGTAAAAGATAAAGTTCATATATCTGCCATATTAACGTCATAAAAAAGCGCGAAGTAAATTCGCGCTCATAAACTTAACGGGCGTTATATTTTAATACACACGTACTTTTCTTCTAAGTACTCATCAAGCCCTTGATGACCGCCTTCTCGGCCTAAACCAGATTGCTTAACACCACCAAATGGCGCTACTGGGTTTGATATAACACCTTCATTAACGCCGACCATACCAAATTCAAGCCCTTCACTCACTCGGTAGACTTGCTTAATGTTTTGGCTGTAAAAATAGGCTGCTAGGCCAAATGGTACATCGTTAGCAAGCGCAAGCACTTCACTCTCTTCATCAAAAGGAATAACCGTTAATACCGGACCAAATACCTCTTCGTGGTAAATATCCATTTCTGTGGTGACATTGTTTACTATTAATGGATTTTGAAAGCTGCCACCTAAGTCACTATTATCGCCAATCAGCGTCGCGCCTTTATCGAGTGCGTCTTGTACTAACTGCTGTACTTTCTCTTTGGCTTTAGGGTAAATAAGCGGACCAATATCAACATCGTCTTCAAGACCATTTGCCACTTTTAATGCTGCAACCTTAGGCGTGATTTTTGAAAGTACTTTGTCGAGAATATTACGTTGTATAAAAATACGGTTTGCAGCAACACATGCCTGCCCACTGTTTCTAAATTTAGCCGCCATTAGCCCTTCAACAGCTTCATCTAAGTCGGCATTATCAAAAATAATAAAAGGTGCATTACCGCCAAGCTCCATCGAGGTGCGCTTAATTGTGTCAGCACATTGCGATAGCAACTGCTTACCTACACCGGTAGAACCGGTAAATGTAAACTTACGCACAACTTCTGAGTCAGTCAGCATTTTACCTACTGTTTTGGCATCTTGAGAAACCATTACATTAAATGCACCTTTAACAAAACCAGCTTGATCAGCTAAGTAAGCAAGTGCGATAGCACAAAGTGGCGTGTGTTCAGAAGGTTTGAGTATAAAGCTACAGCCCGCAGCGTAGGCTGGCGCTACTTTACGAGTAACCATAGCAATAGGAAAGTTCCACGGCGTTATACCAGCTACAACACCGACAGGCTGCTTAAAGCTAGTTAAACGATGCGAGTCATCTGTTGGCGGAATTACATCTCCGTAACTACGTTTGGCTTCTTCTGCAAACCATTTGATAAAACCTGCACCGTAATCAATCTCACCAAGAGATTCTTTGAGTGGCTTGCCTTGCTCTTTGGTCATTAGCTCTGCAAGTGTTTGCTTGTGTTTTATTACTAGCTCATACCAGCGCATCAAGGTTTCGCTTCGCTCAGTGGCATTCGTCGTTTTTAACTTAACAAAAGCCCCTTGAGCTGCGGTTATTGCGCTATTTACACCCTGCTCGTCAATATCGCTTACTTCAACAATACTTTTTTCGGTAGCGGGATCGTTAACGCTAAAGCGCGTATCAGTTTTATAAAATTCGCCGTTAATAAATG
>NZ_JACJDN010000778.1:0-1585 GCF_014163565.1 Pseudoalteromonas sp. SR45-5
TACTTTGTGCATTAGTTATATCGGCACTTAGCTCTGGCGTTAGTTTATTTTGCGATTCGATTGTCGATAAAATAAAACTACGGCGCTCTTCTAGTTCACGTAAATACGATAAACGCTGCTCTAAAAGGCGTAATTGGGTGTCGTCTAGGCCGCCTGTAACTTCTTTTCTGTAGCGGGCAATAAAAGGAACAGTTGCGCCTTCATCAAGTAACTTTGTTGCAGCAACAACCTGTTGCTGCTGTGCGTTTAACTCACCGGCTAAACGTGCAGAGATATCGCTCATGCAAAAACCTTTTTATACAATAAAATAAGACCAGAAGCGTGTTACTGGCGCTGTTAATTGCTTGAATAATATCACAGGAGGTAGTAATGAAAAGCTCTTAAAGCAAGCTATTTTACTTGCTTTAAGATGGTTGGGTCGGGAGTAAATCAATTCAACTAAAAGAGCGCCCTAGTGAGGGTGCTCAATGTTTTCTAATACTTCACTGAAAGAGTGAGCAATAGGTGAGATATGTACAGGAATATGTAATGTTTTAGCTATTTGGCGAGCTGAAATTAAACCACAAATTTCGTTACTCGCTGTTGTAACTAATAAAAACATTGTGCCCTGATGCTCCATCGTTTGCAGCGCATCACCAATGCATGCGTAGCTTAAGCTTTGCATACTTACACCTGTAAGGCGGCTAACTGGTGTCATAATGTCACGTAAGCTTACTTCGCTTCGTTGCATATTTAAGCGCTCTGCAATAATAGTAATTTTAGAGCTTTGTAAATCGGCGCTAGAAACTAGGCCAATTAATTTTTGGTGTTCGTCTGTTACTAAAACAAAGTCAGATTGTTGTGCACTTACTTGTTTAAGTGCCTCTGTAATCGTTGTTCCATGCTCTGCACGAATAGGTGTTTTTTGAGTAAAGTTATTCACCATTTTTAGCGCTGGAGAAGATAAATCGATTAATGGTTGATCATCTGCAAATGTGCTAGCAATAACGCCATGAGAAATATTTTGGGTACGTAATTCTTTAAAGTTAGACATAGTAGTCACCTTAATAGTTATAAAATTTAATTAAGTTGTAAAATAATGAATTAAATTAAATAGCTAGGTGGTCCGCGTTGGTATGCAGTGCTAAAAGGTCTGTTTAGATTAGTGCTCTTATAAAAAGAATCTACGACATTAGGAAGTGGTTGAGGCGACCTAAAGGTAATAGTGTTAACGTGAGAGTCCACGTCAAAATCGAGGTTTGCTTGGTCAGGAATATCACAAGTAATAAAGTGATTAGATAGTTTAGCGTTATCAAGGTTTACGTCAGTGTTGCTGGCATGCAGCGTCAAACTTACACTCATTAAAAGTGCAAACAATACGGCATTACTAAATATGCGCTGTACTATGTTTGACATAATCACGACCTTAATTAACTGCTTTCAAATTAAACAAATCAACTTGAATAATTCAGTTATAGCTTATTGCTTTAATTTACACAATCAAAAGTTAACATGATCTGAATCAAAACTTTTTATTTCTTTTTTTGGTAATCGATACTGTTTACATACCACTGCTTTTTTCCCTGAGGAGTGGTCACTTCAAATT
>NZ_JACJDN010000779.1:0-1585 GCF_014163565.1 Pseudoalteromonas sp. SR45-5
GTTTTGCTTATATTTACCAAGCCAAGCTTATCAAAGCCAGTTGATATTGATATATTGGTCGAAGATGGCTACTTTCCGATTATTATTAACGCGCAAAAAAAGCAGGGCTTTGCTCCTGAGTTTATTAATATTTTAAACGACGCACAGGAGGAATTTAACTTTATACTTATTTCTTTACCTGTAAAAAGGCTTACTTTGTCTGTTGAAAAAAATAACTTCGACGTTTTATTTTTAATGGCAATGCAATGGCTGCCAAAAACAACGCAGAAAAACATTGAAAAAACTGAATTTTATACCATCACCAAAAACGAGCTTTATACACTCAAAGAGAATGCATCAGAACAAACTTATTTTGACAATCTGGACAAATTAACCAAAGTTGGGGTTTTAGGGTACTCGTATCAATTTGCAGGATTTAATACAAATGCCGAATACTTGAGAGAAGAGCACCAGGTAAGCCTTACAATCGATGAATTCAATGTAGTTAAAATGCTGCTATTAAGGCGCGCTGAAGTCGGGGTTTTAAACAGTATTGCTTATCAGTATTTTAAAAAGCAGAATATCTTAAATATGGATTTACTATTTAAGAGTGACGTACCAGATGCAGTGTATGAAACACATTTTTTGATTAACTCACAATCAAATAAAATATCTAGTCGCAAAATGGATGAAATATTAAATTTACCTACTACACAAATGCAACTTCAGAAGCTACTTGATAAGTACGGTATTCCTTCAAGCTATAATAATACAGCACTGAACTGAAATAGCTTTTAGCTATATAGACGTCCATTGACATTTGTAAACAAAATGCTCACAATGACGGCATATTTTCAAGGTGCTTGCTAGCCACTTCATGTAATGATTTTTTTAGCAGGATAATCGGGAAGTTGGTGCGTTTTCATGATGACTACAAGCCCAACACTGCCCCCGCAACGGTAGAGTATTGCATGTTTTTATGTGCTTACTGAGTCCGGAGACCGGCCTTGATGCAATCTTACTTACTTAAATCTTTGCGGTGGGCAAAGGTAGGGGATCTCATGTTAAACAAAACAACTCTAGGCGTTGCAATTTCTGCTGCGCTTTCATTTTCTGTGTCTGGTGCAGAGCAATCAATTGAAAAAATAACCGTTACAGCTAATAAGTTTGAGCAATCAATTAACGACGTTTTAGCGAGTGTAAATGTTATTGAACGTGCTGAAATAGAAGCTAGTAACGTACGCGATTTACCTACACTTTTAAGCACGCGAGTGGGTTTTCAAGTTAATCCAAACGGTGGTTTTGGTCAAAATACAGGTGTGTCACTTCGTGGTACAGGCTCTGGCGATACGTTGATTTTAATTGACGGTGTACGTACAGGCTCAGCAACACTTGGTCAAAAAGCACTAAATAATGTCCCTTTAAATAGTATTGAACGCATAGAAATTATTAAAGGCTCTCGCGCGGCTGTTTATGGCTCTGATGCACTCGCTGGTGTTATTAATATTATTACGCGTGAGTCAGATAACTTATCCCTAAGCGCTACATTTGGTTCTGACTCTTATCAAAATTATCAAGTTGCAGGCTCTGTAAAATCAGATGATAT
>NZ_JACJDN010000077.1:0-10022 GCF_014163565.1 Pseudoalteromonas sp. SR45-5
TAACCAATGCTGCCCTTGCAGCACTTTTAGCAATCAAATTTAATAAATCGACTTTTGAAAAGTTAAAACATGTACTTGGTGGTATTTTTGCGATTATCATACTTTACCAAGACTCTTGGTTGCCGCCAATAAATAGGCTGACAAAGCAAGCTGGTAATGTTCAAGATTTCAGCTTTGGTTATTTTTTTGAACTTTTAGCACGTGTAATCAGTGTAGATATGCTATTGGCATTATTCGTTATTACCGTGTGTTTTTGGTATACATCTCAGTGGTTACGTTTTACAACAATTACAATTGTTGGGCTGCTTTTGATTGGATGGCAAGGAGAGGGTGAACAATCAGGCACAGTAGTAAATGCCAAATCTACAAATACAACAATTAGAAATGAGCCTACTAATCAAGCACAAGTCATTACTCGCGAAAGCCAAACGCCTGATCAAAAATTGTCAGACTTTTATCAACAACAAAGCCATTTAATTAGCCATTTTCCTTCGCAAGTTAATGGCGAACTGTTCGATGTCATCGTTTTAAATATTTGTTCAATGGCGATTGATGATTTGAACGCTATTGGCGTTAGTGTTGAAGACATGTTTAATGATTTTGATGTGGTGTTTTCAGATTTTAACTCAGCAACATCATACAGTGGGCCTGCAGCTATAAGGCTTTTACGCGCAAGTTGTGGGCAAACAAGCCAAACGGCTTTATTTAGTGATGCACCAGAGCAATGTTATCTATTTAAAAACTTAGAAAAATTAGGGTATCAAAGCAGCGTTGTGATGAACCACGATGGCCACTTCGATGACTTTAAAGGTTTGGTTAATCGCTTTGGTGGTCTAAACGATAAACCACTTAATATTGATTCGCTTCCAGTAGCGCAATACGGTTTTGACGACAGTCCTATTTATTCTGACGGTGCAGTGCTAGATAGTTGGCTTAAAAATGAAGCGCAAGATTGTGAGCCGTGTGCAATGTATTACAACACAACAAGCCTTCACGATGGTAACCAGCTGGCCAATAAAAAACGCATGAACAGCCTTGAAAGTTACCCAATCAGGCACGCTAATTTATTATCTGATATTAATCGTTTTATTCAAAACCTTGAAAAGCGCGGCCGTAATGTCATGTTAATGGTAGTACCCGAACATGGTGCAGCATTAAAAGGTGACAAGGTACAGTTTGCTGGCCTTCGTGAAATACCAAGCCCTACTATTGTATCTGTACCAGCTGCTATAAAATTTATTGGCCCAGACGTTAAAAGTTATTCGCAAATTATGATTAACGAATCGACTAGTTACTTTGCCTTATCTGAAATTGTTGCAAAAACACTTGAGACAAATGTTTTTGGGGGTAATAACAGCATTGCCAATTTAGTTGAAAACTTGCCAAAAGCACCAAAAGTTGCTGAAAATGCCGGCACAATCATGATGTATGTTAATAAACGACCTTACATACAACTTGATGGCGAAGAATGGTCTGCTTACCCTCAAGGTTAAAAGTAATTTAGCTACGCAGTAGGCTAGCTCTGCTGTGTAGCGTGTTTATGTTGTTATTCTTATGTGTTAATTAAAACGCAGACTTGTCCAAAAATGTTTACAATAAGCTACCTTATCAAAGCGACTTAGCGTATTATTCGGCTAATTTAGTTTTTCCTGCTTTGAGGATGTATGCGTCTAGATATTCACTGTGCTGATAGGATCGGTATAGCCCAAGAAATCCTTAATATTTTAGTTAACTACAGTGTTGATTTAAAAGGTATTGAGGTCGATTCTGTCAATTGCCGTATGTATGTGAGCTTTCCAGAAATAGAGTTTGAGCAGTTTCAAAAGATTATGCCATCGATACGTTTAATCGACGGCGTACATGACGTGCGTACCACTGCGTTTTTACCATCTGAGCGTGAACACAACGAATTAAATACTTTGCTACGTGCATTGCCTGATGGTGTTATCTCTATTGATGCTAAAGGTTGGGTACGCTTATGCAACGATGCAGCATGTAAGGACTTACAGTTAATTGAAAAAGAAGTTATTGGTGCAAATATTAATAACTTACTTAAAGGGTTTAACTTTACGCGTTGGCTAGAAGGTAAAGAAGTGCTTGGGCAAACCACGCGCGTTGAAGTGGCGGGTGAAGATTTTATTGCAGACATTTTACCAATTGCCGTGCCACAAGGCAGTGAAGGCGATGTTTTAGCGGGTGCGGTTATTAACATTAAATCGCAAAGCCGCTTAGGGCAGCAGGTCAGTGCATTTAGACGCTACGGGCAAGAAAGCTTTGCTACTATTCATAACTTTAGTACGGCAATGCGCCGAGTTGTGCGCGAAGCACGCAAAATGGCGCAACTAGAAGCCCCTATTTTGATTACTGGCGAAACTGGCACTGGTAAAGAGTTATTAGCTCGCGCGTGTCATTACGCATCTAATCGCTCTGTTAAGCCTTTTATTGCGCTATCGTGTGCTTCACTTCCTGATGATGTTGCTGAGTCTGAATTATTTGGTTATGCCGGGTACGAAGAAAACGCAGCGCCAAAGCGTGGTGTATTAGAGCAAGCTGATGGTGGAACTGTATTTTTAGATGAAGTTGGCGAAATGTCGACTCAACTACAAACTAAGTTACTGCGTTTTTTACAAGATGGTACGTTTAGAAAAGTAGGCGATGAGAACGAAGTTAAAGTAAATGTTCGTATTGTAGCTGCTACTCAAAAAGACTTACCTGCAATGGTACAAGAAGGGGTTTTTAGAGAAGACTTATATTACCGTATAAACGTGCTTACTTTAGAAATAGCGCCACTAAGAGATAGAAAAGCAGATGTAGGACCACTTGCAGAGCATTTTATTCAAAAATATGCGCAACAAAATGGTCATGCAATTCCTGTTTTATCACAAGAGTGTTTAAGCTTTTTACAAGAGTATCCCTGGCCTGGAAATGTACGTCAGCTGGAAAATGCAATTTACCGTGCAGTGTCGTTACTAGATGATAGCGAGCTTCGCGTAGAGCATTTGCAGTTACCAACTTTTACTCATGATTTAGGGTATTTAGAGTCTGATTTTGAAGGCTCACTAGATCAAGCTGTTAAACGTTTTGAAGCGACTTTACTTCGCAAACTCTACCCTGCTTACCCAAGCTCACGTCAGTTAGCTAAGCGATTGGGCCTAAGTCACACCGCTGTAGCTAATAAGTTACGTGATTACGGGATTAATCGAAAAACAGTAAAAGTGTAATTGACTTAAAGAAATTAAAATATGGGGACTAATTTTTAGTGCCCATATTTTTTGTTACCCCATCAATTGCAATCGTCTCAATACCTTCTTCGTTAAAGTTCATTACGATACTGGCGTTATTACGAGTGAAAAAATAGCTACGGCCATTTAGCTCAATAACATAGTCACCTTTTACCGGATCGCTAAACTGCTGCTTTTTTAGAGTGACTGTATGTTCGCCAATTTGCCATTCAAACTCCTCAATAAACCCGTTATTAAATTCTTGAACCCATACTTGGCTGTCATCTTTTGAGAGTGTGATAGCGACAGAATAAGAGCTAGGAATTTGCTCCATATTGTAACTTTTAGATCCAATAGTGAATTTCTCAGCTTTTTGCTGCCATTCAAAACCAAATTTAAATTCTTTAACTACACCGGTAGGGTAAGTTACTGAGCCTTTACCTGGTAACGAAAAATCGGCAAAAGCATTGTAGCTAGGGACTAATAGGGCCAGTGCAGCGATAATTTTTAGTTTTGATTTCATTAGTTATCTTTTTTATTGTAATAATGATTTAAGATTAAAGTAGAATATTCGTCTTCGCAAGGGGCTATGCTACACTCGAATAAATTTAACTGGTAAGACCTTTTTTGTGAACTTATATATTCGACTTTTATTATTATTTTTCAAAATTAAACGCAATAAGCAATATCAAAATCTACTTGATACAGTAGATATTGATTACAAAGCTTTGCCGACTGATTGTGATATTAATTTACATTTAACAAACTCACGCTACCTTGCGATGATGGATTTATCTCGCACGTGGATGACGGAGCGTGTTGGCTTACTAAAGCAAATAATGAAGCGTCGTTGGTTTCCGATTGTTAACGCAACTGCTATTACTTATATCCGCGATATTAAACCTATGCAGCGATATACAATAAGTACTAAGTTAGTTGGTTGGGATCATAAATACTTTTATATTGAGCAAAAGTTTCACTCAGAGCGAGGCTTACATGCTATTGCTTATGTACGCGGTGTATTTAAAAGTAAAAAGGGTATTATAAGTATTGAAGAAATGCTTGAAGTTGCTGGTTTTGATGGGCAAACACCTATATTGCCAAGTGAAGTAATGCACTGGAAAGAAATGTTAGAGCAGAAAAAGTTAAGTAACCTGCCAAATCGCTAATACCCTACAAATGAGAAAAAAGGCCTTTCGGCCTTTTAACACACATTGTAATTGGGTAACTATGTACTACTTCATATATACTTTAAAAGCTGTACCTAACACCAAACATAGCCACAACAGGGTCAAGCTCAACAGTTGATGTAAGCGATTTTGCACCATTAGCATAAACAGTGGCATCGGTATCAATATCCATAATTGATACCATAGCGTGTAAACCCCAGTTTTTATCAATTTTATAGTTAGCACCTACCTGAGCCATAAAGCCAAACGAATCATCTAACTTTACTTCTACATCGTCTGTTCCTAGTGTTGCTTTAAGTGCTTGAGAGGGTTGCTCATCAAAAAATGTAGTGTAGTTTATGCCTACGCCTATAAAAGGTCTTAGCGCATAGCTTGTATCTAAAAAGTGGTATTGTGCAACCAATGACGGTGGAAGTTGTTTTATATCTGCAATTTTGTTGCCTGCTAAGCCGTCTGCGCCATTTACATCGTGTGAAAACGGTGTTGCTGCTATCAGCTCTAACACCCATTGATCGTTAAATGCATAATCTACGGTGATACCTAGTTGAGTATCTGAATCACCTTTAAGGCCTAGCGTAGGTGCTTCATTAATCGCTGAGCTACTGTTATCAGGGTTTACGTTAATAGCGCCAACATTTACGCTAAAGTTAGCGTGTGCAGCTGGAGAGAGTGCTAATAAAGAGGTTAATAATGCGATGCTAATTTGAGTTTTCATGTTGTTCTCCAAGAACTACTGTTTGATTGGCGCTATTATTACCGAGCAATAAATATGAAAACCTGTTCTAGATCAAAGTTTAAAAAGCATTTGAAGCTTATAAAATATTTTATTGATTTAGATTAATTTTAGTGTCGTTATGCTTTTGTAAAGATTGACATATTTATTTAATTAACAGTCACATGAATATATTAAGGCAGGCACTGCCTTGCCATAATCTCGTGTTTAACCAAGGGCCTTAATAAACAAGAAAATATGTTTTTAGCAGGGTTCAAAAAATAATTAAAACAGCCGACACTTAAAAAAGTATTGGAAGACTTAAATGCGATTGAGTCGGTTTGTATAATGAAATATAAACCGAGTATTTTATAATGCATAAAATACTCGGTGCACTGACTTTACTTATCAATAGTTATTCTAAATAACGTTTAGCTTTGTTTTCTTTCACACTTTTAAGATCGACTAATACCAATCCATCAATACAATTATTAAAATCGGGATCAATGCTAAAGCTTAAAAATTGTACACCGCCAGGGTTGCAAAGCTCAGTATATTGTTTAAATAAAGTAGGGACTTGAGCGCCCATATTAGCTAACACATGTTTTAACTCTACAAAATCTTCTTTAACATCGTTTCCATTAAAAAGAATATTGCATTGAGTTAGCTGTTGCTCAGTTAATTTAAGCTCATTATTAGGCGTAGCTAGTTCTATACTGCTTTTATAATAATGTTGATAGTAATAAACGAGCATGGCTTTGGCTTGCTCAGGTAGAGCGTTGGACACGCTTACAGCCCCAAATAAATATCTATACTGTGGGTAGTTTTTTATAAAAGCACCAATACCGTACCATAAATAGTCGAGACTCTTACGTCCCCAATACTTAGGTTGTACAAAACTTCGACCAAGCTCAATACCTTGGTGCAGATAGGGCGTCATAGCGTCGGTGTAAGAAAATAAACTATCGGTATATAAACCTTCACGTCCATGTTTTTTTATTATCTGTTGTGCGCAGGCTAATCGATAAGCACCTACTAGCTCTAGCTGCATAGGGTCCCACAGTACAAGGTGTTGGTAATCCATATCGTATTTATCTATATCACGACGCTTACCGCTTCCTTCACCTACTGCTCTAAATGCAATTTCTCTGAGGCGTCCCAACTCTCTAAAAATAGGTGAACTACCTACATATTGATATAAATGAATGTGCATGCCATCGTGTGTTTTACCCAGAAGCTGACATTGCTCAATTGCTCTTTTTAGTTCTTTTCTACACTCGGGCACAGCAATAGGTGTTTGTGTTTTTAGCGGCAGTGTTTTTTTAGTTGTAAGCCTATAAAGCTGCTTACGTATGAGGTTTACAATTTCTTTATCTTTAAGGTTTTCTATCAAGTAGGACTCAGGAGGGATAGAAGCACCAATTTCAAACTCTAAAGATTTTTGGCGCTGCTTAAACATTTCGGCCACTAATAGTAAACTTGCCAAAGGTTTATAAATCATTGATGTACCATAAAAAAGCGGACTATTTTTGGCTTTAATAAAAATAGGTAAAATGGGGCAGTTGGCTTTTTTTGCCATACGTAAAAAACCGCTATTCCATTTGCAATCCTTAATACCGGTTGGTCCTAGGCGCGACACTTCCCCTGCAGGAAATATAAGTAAGGCACCTCCACCTTTTAAATGGTTTTGTATATTACTAAGCTCTTGCTTTTTACTCATACCAGATAAGTTATCAACAGGGAGTAAAAGAGAATGCATTGCGCTGACCGACATTAACATGCGGTTTGCGACTACTTTTAAATCCTGCCTTACTGTAGAGAGTACTTTAATAAGTGCTAAAGCATCTAGTGAACCAATAGGGTGGTTAGCAACAATAACAAGTTTACCCTCGTTAGGAATATGTTCTATCTGCTTAGGTTTATAGCGCGTATCAAAATTGAGTTCATCAAGTACTTGCTCAACAAATTCTAATCCTTGTAGGTGAGGGTACGTATTACCAAAGGTGATAAACTCTTGTTCATGCAATAAGTAACCTAAGCCCTTTTTTACTAAACCTTTTACTTTTGGAGAGTTCTCTAGTTGTGGTAAGTTTGCTGCAATTACTTTATCAACACTTATCATATTAACCTCATATCCCGTTTGGTCTATTCGCTATACATGTAAGATTAAAAAAAGGGTGTGACAGTTACTTTGCAGTAGTGTGACTTTTTAAAGTACTAAATTATAAACTGTGAATTGCTAGGAGAATTTATGTCGGTATTGGTGGCTATAACGGGGCGCAACAACGAAAAGCTAATAACGAAGTTACAAGAGCGATTACCAAATACATTGATAGAGCAATGGCCTGATTGCAAAAACGCAAATAATGTGGATTTTGTACTTGCGTGGAATGCTCCTGAGTCTCTGTGGCCGCAGCTGCCTAACTTAAAAGCTGTGTCGTCATTTGGTGCAGGCGTAGACAGTATCGATTTAACATTATTACCTGAACATGTCGAAGTAGTACGTATTGTTGACATGCAACTTGCTGAAGATATGGCGGAATATGTACTTACACATGTCTTAGCTCAAAAATTACGCTTAAAAGAGTATTACACTAAACAAACACAGCAAACATGGAAGCCAAAACGAGCTTTTAGTAATAAACATGTTGGTATACTTGGATTTGGCGAATTAGGTAAAGCATGTGCGCAAAAACTTGTAACTAATGGTTTTAAAGTAAGTGCCTGGGCGCAAAGTAATAAAAACACGACTAATGTCGAGGTTTATTATGGCGATGAAGGACTTAGCGATATGCTCTGTAAGATTGATTATCTCGTGTGCTTATTACCTCTTACGCAGGCAACGAAGGGTATTATTAATCACTCAATGCTCGCTAAGCTACCTTCACATGCTGTTGTTATTAATGTAGCACGTGGTGCTCATGTGGTTGAGCAAGATTTATTAAATGCATTAAATAACGATAGCTTACGCGCTGCTACCTTGGATGTTTTTGACCAAGAACCTTTAACGCAGAATCACCCTTACTGGGGAAACCCCAAAATAACACTTACACCACATTGTGCAGCGCTATCTGATTTAAGTAGCGTTATAGACCAAATAGCCGATAATATTGAACGTTTGAATATCGGCTTAGCACTCAATAATTCAGTGGATAGAACTAAAGGTTATTAGCTGATAGCTAATTAGTTTAAAAAACAGCTTGTTAACATTTGTAATTTTCATTAGTGTAAAAGATATTCTCACTAATAAAAATATAAAGAGGGTGTTATGAAATCCAGTCAAAGTGGGGCTAAATTAAGCCTCGTTGTTATTTCAATTATTGTGCTAGGTGTTTCAGCTTGGTTTAATCAGGCTAACGCTGAAGATAGTCCATCTAAAACACAAACCCAAAGTGAATTAACAATAGCAGATTAACCTAGCTTATTAGGTATTTTCAGTTTTCGTCTTTCTTCTCGTTTCTCTCAACAGTACATGCTCAGCACCATTATTGTAGTGGTGCTTTAGTGGCGTTTAATATTGTCCTGATCTAACGTGTTTCTAATATTTTAAAAATTCGCAACAAAAAAGCCCAGCAATGCTGGGCTATTAAATATTCTAAGGAGAAGTTGTTAACTTTGGGTTACATTAAATTGCCCAAATGTATAAACTTTAAACAGGTAAAAAGTGTTGATCAACACTAAACTCATATTTGAAATAACGCTCGACGACATAAGATCTAGGCTAAATGATAAGAATAATAAACCACATGCACTAATGGCGGCAACGCGCAGCAGTGTTATCTGGTTAATAAAGAATGCACCTAAACCTAGTGCAAGTAGTGTAGTATTTAAAAGCCAATCTAGCTCATTTAGCATGGTCGTTTCAATAGTTCAGTTGTTGAAAAAAGGAGCGCCATTATGTTGATCTTTTGCACACCTTTCAACCAAGTAATTTTAAATTTTCAGATTAGTTTTTTTAATGCTAAAAGTAACTGCCAATTGCCGAAAACAAACCATTGTCAGCAATTACTTGATACTTTTGACAGCTCTGTGGTTTTTGTAAATCACTGCATAAATAAAGGGATTCACGGCTAGAATCATAGTTGGGGTGCAAGTTGGAATCAATTAAAGTAGCTCCGTAACCTAAAAGTCCAGGCCAGTAAACACTCTCACTTACCATCCCTAATTTTTTATAGGTGAGCAAGGTTGGTTTTGGAAAAGCTAAAATTATTACAATAACAATGGCCAGAGATATAAATAGCCCCTTTTTTGACTTTGTTTTTTGGCTAGTGCCATTGTTTATGTTTGTTTTTTCCTCTGCGGGTATAGAGCGCTGAGTAGGGCGTTGCGGCTTTCTTTTTTGCGCTGTTTTTTTTCTTGTTGGTGCTTTACCTAGCAACGACTGTTTATTTGGGGTTTTAGACATAAAGCAAATCTGGCCTTTTTTCCGTAGGTCTCTATAATTAAATGAGCAAATTTATATACTAAGCTAATTATTATGATAACTTAAAGTTAGCTTATAGCCTACGAGGAATAAAGATGAATACGCAGCTATCAATTTTAATTGTAGATGACGTTAGCACAGTGCGTAGTTTTTTGAGCCAAACGCTCATGCACTTAGGGATAGATAACGTAAAGGAAGCATCTACTGCCTCACAATGTATTAGTGAGTGCCAGGCTGCAAATTATAATATCATTTTTTTAGACATAGAACTGCCGGACGGCGATGGCAAAGATTTGATTGCGCAAATCAATGAATTAAGCCCTGAGACAAATGTAGTAATGGTATCTGCACATTCAGGTATTGAAAATGTTAAGGATGCAATTGATAAAGGCGCTAAAGGATTTGTAGTGAAGCCGTTTACACCTAAAAAAATAGCGGCAATGCTTAAGAAGTTTTATCCAGACTTGGAAAATGTA
>NZ_JACJDN010000780.1:0-1583 GCF_014163565.1 Pseudoalteromonas sp. SR45-5
CAATTCTGAACTTTTTAACTTCACCTTCTTCGTTTTCAATTTCAACCCATGCACCAAAAAATACTTTTCCATCTTGCACCGGAGAGTAGTCAATAATTTTTAAATCAGGTATGCGTTTGCGTAAATAGCGTACCCGACGGTCAATTTGGCGTAGCAAACGCTTGTTATATTGATAGTCTGCGTTCTCAGAGCGATCTCCGAGGCTGGCTGCCCAGCTTACTATTTTTGTTACTTCTGGGCGTTTTACGTTCCATAGTTGATCGTGTTCTTGTTGTAATTGCAAGTAACCTTCGCGGGTAACTAAATTTGTTTTCATGGTGAATTCTTTATTAACTCTAATGGTGTGCACGTTATTAAATTTGCCAAAATTTGTCGAGCGTAAAATGTAATAAAGTACGAGTAAGGAAGTTTTGAAATGTTCAGTAACAATCTAAGCAAGTAATTAGTTTTTGATTATTAAGTTTTTCATTTATATTAACTAGTAATTGGATATAAAAATAAGAAAGAGATTATGGGACACGAGACCACAAAAGTATTAGTTGTTGATGACGATATGCGCTTACGCAGTTTGCTTGAACGTTACTTAGTAGAGCAAGGCTTTATTGTTAGAACCGCAGGAAACTCGGAGCAAATGGATAGACTCCTAGAGCGCGAAAACTTTCACTTAATGGTTCTCGATTTAATGCTCCCAGGCGAAGATGGCTTATCTATTTGCCGCCGCCTACGCCAAAAAGAAAATGAAATTCCTATTGTTATGCTTACTGCAAAGGGCGACGAAGTAGACCGTATTATTGGTCTTGAACTTGGCGCTGACGATTACATTCCAAAACCATTTAATCCACGTGAGCTACTTGCTCGCATAAAAGCAATTTTACGCCGCCGCGCAAAAGAAGTGCCAGGTGCTCCTGCTGCTGAAGAAAACTTAATCGCTTTTGGTAAATTCACCCTTAATTTAGCAACGCGCGAAATGAGTGAAGGGGATAAAACAATATCGCTTACCAGTGGTGAGTTTGCAGTGCTTAAAGCGCTTGTTTTGCATCCGCGTGAGCCACTTAGCCGCGATAAGCTAATGAACTTGGCGCGTGGACGTGATTACAGTGCGCTTGAGCGAAGTATTGATGTGCAAGTGTCGCGACTTCGCCGCATGATTGAAGTAGATGCTGCTAATCCTCGATATATTCAAACCGTTTGGGGTTTGGGGTATGTGTTTGTTCCCGACGGTGAAAAGTAATATTTATGGGCATGTTTCCGCGCAGTGCTTTTGGGCAAACTGTTTTTTTAGTGGCGGCTTTGTTGCTAATAAATCAAATAGTGTCTTATGTTACGGTTAGTTTTTATGTTGTAAAACCAACTATTGAGCAAGTTAACTTGATGCTTGCTAAGCAAATTAAAACGGTATTTATTGACTGGGAAGATGGCGTTGAAATAAACGACGAAGTATCTGCGAAGTTTTTTGAAATTACCGGCATCGAAGTGATGACGCAGCGCGAAGCAATGCGTCAAGGGCTTGGACAAAGCCGCGAATATTCTATGCTATCGCGTAGTATGACTGAGCAACTTGGTGGTTATTCTCGTGTACGTAT
>NZ_JACJDN010000781.1:0-1583 GCF_014163565.1 Pseudoalteromonas sp. SR45-5
TTCAATTTTAGCTTTCCAGATAGCAGGGCCTTGTGTATGCGCATTGGCGCCTTCACTGTCTACTGCAACAGTCACTGGCATATCTTCTACTTCAAATTCGTAAATAGCTTCCATACCTAAATCTTCAAAAGCTACAACACGCGCTTTTTTAATCGCTTTAGATACTAAGTAAGCTGCGCCGCCTACAGCCATCAAATAAACAGATTTATGCTCTTTAATAGACTCAACAGTCGCAGGGCCACGTTCAGCTTTACCAATCATGCCTACAATGCCTGTTTTTTCTAGCATCATATCGGTAAATTTATCCATGCGAGTGGCTGTTGTAGGGCCAGCAGGACCTACTGCTTCATCGCGTACCGCATCCACTGGGCCTACGTAATAAATAAATTTATTATCAAAGTCTACGCCCTCAGGTAAACCTTCACCTGAGTTGATCATATCTTGCAAACGTTTATGCGCTGCATCACGACCTGTTAAAATAGTGCCCGAAAGTAAAACGGTTTCACCCATTTTCCATTCTTGAACATCTTTTTTAGTCAGTGTATTTAAATCAACACGACGTGTGCCTTCGCCCACTTCAAATGTTACTTGTGGCCAATCTTCTAGTTTAGGTGCTTTTAAATTAGCAGGGCCAGAACCGTCAAGCGTAAAATGTACATGGCGAGTTGCCGCACAATTTGGGATCATTACTACAGGTTTTGAAGCTGCATGCGTTGGTGCTGTTTTAATTTTAACATCAACAACCGTTGTTAAACCGCCTAAACCTTGTGCGCCAATACCTAATTTATTAGCACGGTCAAAAATTTCTAAACGCAGTTTTTCTTCAGTTGTCTCTGCGCCGCGTTCCATTAATTCATGGATATCAACCGGATCCATTAACGACTCTTTAGCCATTACTGCTGCTTTTTCAGCCGTACCACCAATACCTATACCTAGCATGCCTGGCGGACACCAACCAGCACCCATTGTTGGTAGTGTTTTTTCTACCCATGCAGCAACATCATCTGACGGGTTTAACATAACCATTTTACTTTTGTTTTCAGAGCCGCCGCCTTTAGCCGCAACCATTACTTCTACTTTTCCACCCGCTACTAAATCAATATGCACAACCGAAGGCGTATTATCTTTAGTATTTTTACGCGTACCAGCAGGGTCTGCAACAATAGATGCACGTAAAGGGTTATCTGGATTCAAATATGCACGACGAGTACCTTCATCAACCATTTGTTGAACGGTTAAATCTGTTTTATCCCACTTAACATCCATACCTACTTTAACAAAACAGGTAATAATACCGGTGTCTTGGCAAAGTGGACGCTTGCCTTCAGCCGACATGCGTGAGTTAATTAAAATTTGTGCAATGGCGTCTTTAGCCGCTTTACTTTGTTCTTTGTTGTACGCTTTTTCGAGTGCTTGAACAAAATCAAGTGGGTGATAGAACGAAATATATTGCAATGCATCTTCAATGCTATCAATAAAGTCTTGCTGACAAATTGTACTCATAGTGGTTCCTTAAGTTACCGTTACGCGTTGTCGCGTAATCTAAATCAAACCGGTGACGGTGGTTTGCACTGTTTTTTGCA
>NZ_JACJDN010000782.1:0-1581 GCF_014163565.1 Pseudoalteromonas sp. SR45-5
CCTCTGTTTACTACAGCAAATTAAATGATTCACGAAACCAAATAAAGGCGTCTATTAATTATATAAATATATTATTAGAAGAAAAACGTTATGACGAACTTACTACCCGCATTGAAACTTTATTACCAACAACCCTTGTGTATGGCGATGACTTTTTTATAGCGCAAGTGCTCCTTACTAAGGGGGATTCGTTTTATGAACAAAAAAAGTACGATAACGCGAACGCGCAATACACATCTGCTTTAAAATACCTTGTTGACGAAGACGAATTAATACAAAGACAGTTAGGTGAAACGTATAAAAAATTAGCTCAGTCATATAAACGCCTCAAAAATAGAGAGCAAACGGCTCACTTTTATACAAAAACTTTAGAAATATACACAAGTTTAGGTGATTTAAAGCTAATGGCGCGTACTTTAAATACACTAGCAGAAGCACACCGTTATTTAGATAACTTAGTTTTAGCCCTTGATTACTCCACTCGCGCATTAGAAATATATAAAGACATTGACGATCCTGTTGGCTTTGCTAAAGCATTACTAGGGGCGGGTATTATTTATCGTCATATTAATCTTTATGAAAAATCACTTGAACATATAAATGAGGCATATTTATATTATAAGAAAGTAAATAACATGCTTGGGATTGCTAAAACATCAAATCAAATGGGACTGGTGTATACACGATTAAGGCAGTTTGATCAGGCCGAATTTTTCTATCAAATAACTATCGATTTGCCAAAAGGTATGGTCGAGGAAAAAACGCTCGCTTCAGCTTTAAGAGAAATGGCTGTTATTAACCTCGAATCTGGCGATTTAGTATCAGCGATGCAATATGCTAAAAAAGCTTATATCACTTATAAAAACAAAAACCTTACATCGTACATTTCTACAACAGCACGTATTATTGGTAATATTTATCGTGCCGAAGGAAATAACAACAAGGCTATAGAGTATTACAAAGAGTCATTGTCGTTTGCCAGAGAAACAGGTGGTAAACTTTATGAGGTAAAGTCGCTTACTGCGCTTGCGGGCATTTTAATTGGTATTGATACAAATGAGGCGATTTCTTTACTGAAAAGGTCACTCGCTTTATCAACCGAAATAGATGATAAATTACATATGCTATATGCCTATCGTGAAATTCGAATAGCAGAAAAATTGCGTGGTCGTATAGAAGAGTCACTTCGTTATGCAGAAGAAGAAATAGCCCTAACCGATATTATTCAAAATGAAAGAAGTGAAGATAAGTTGGCGCTTGAAAAAGCACATTTGCATTCGTACAAAATGGAAATAGAGCTTGAGACGTTAAGAGAAAAAGAAAAACGCCATCAGCTTGAGCTTGAAAAGAAAAATAATCAAATTGAAATCGCCGCCCAAGCTAGAGTTATATCAGAGCTAGAGCTTTCAAAGAATAAATACGCCAGTATTGCGCTAGCATTTTTATTAGCCGCTTGTTTAGCTATTGTATTACTGGTTTATAGAAGTTTTATTGCCTCTAAAAAACGTAATGAAGAGTTAGACTATTTGGCAGCAAGAGACCCTTTAACCAATTGTTATAACCGTCGTATTTTATTTGAGG
>NZ_JACJDN010000783.1:0-1577 GCF_014163565.1 Pseudoalteromonas sp. SR45-5
CGTTTAGCCGGCGCTAATACTGCAAGTAAACTCATTAAAAATACGGCAATGGCGGTAACGGCTATATAACTTGGCGGTAGTGCGGCTACAGAAAAATACTGCATTAACATTTTCCCAAGTAGTATTGCTGTTACTACACCTAAGGCTAAACCTAGGCTACAAATTAATGCATTTTCTACTAAAAAGTAGCTAACAATAGCTGACTTTCTTGCGCCAAGTGCTCTGCGTGTACCAATTTGCTTAGTACGTTTGCTAATATTAAATAAGGTTAAGCCAAAAATACCGAGAGCGGTTATAAGCACTAAAATAGTGATTAATACTATGAGCATGCGCATCATAAGGCGATCTTGAGCGGTATACTCATTTTTTAATTCATCAAGCCCTTTAATGTTGTTAATAACGCGTTTGCTGTAATTTTCGAGCATAGCATTTTCTATTTCTTTCATTACAGCTGCTAGCTGACCAGGCTTAGTACGAACGGCAACTTGTGCATAACTTGCTGCTTTAATATAAGGAATAAACGCAAGATTATCGGGTTTACTGTCTTTGAGCCACGGGCCTTTCATTTTTCCGATCACGCCAATAACTTTAAGTGGTAGGTCACCAAAATAAACTATTTTCCCTAAACCATCTCCATCAGGGTAGAGCTCATCAAGTAAGGCTTTAGTGACTATAGTGACGTTGGTGCGCTTTTGTGTAATTTCGTTTGTAACGAGCACTTCATCTTCGGTAAAGTTTCGCCCTGCAATTAAGTTAACGCCGTAGGTATTAATAGCATGATCGTCTATAAAAATATAAGCGGCCCTGACACTTAGGCCTTCTTGTGGGGCAGGTTTTAAATTAAAGCTCGAAGCGCTGCCACTCCCTGATAGTGGAATACTACTGCTTAATGCGGCATCGACCACGCCTGGCATTTTTCTAAGCATGCTTTCATCAAGCTCAAACTGCTGACTTAAGTTAATATCAGTACCAAAGGTCATTACATTAAACTTAAATATATCTTGTTCAGGGTAGCCCGTTTCTTGGTTTAAATAACTAATTCTATCTTGAATGATAAATGCAGCATTACTGACTATGGCAGTGGTAATTGCAATTTGAATTAGCAGTAATACAGCGCCCACCTTTGAGCGGCATAAGGCGTTAAATATAGGTTTTATTTCTAACATTGTGACATTCCTTATTGGCTCTTAAGATAAATAGCAGGGTTGGTTTTACACACTAGCCAAGCAGGGTACAAACCAGCCAAAATGCAGGTTGTAATTGCAATCAATGGGGCGCTCAATAGCATGGTTAAATCCATTGTCGCTAAATTTTCATAGTAGTCATAGCTTTGCCCTACGCCCATTAAGCCAAGTTGTGCTAGTACAATTCCTAGCATGCCACCTATAAAGCCAAGCATGGCGACCTCAACTAAGTGCTGTAAAAATATTTGCCTTTTACTCGCACCTAATGCGCGTCTTACACCTACTTCTGGCGCTCTGCGTAAAAACTTAGCTAAAAGTAAACCTAAAATATTGGCTAAGCAGACACCTAAGAACATAAAGCTCAGGCCCACTAAAATTTTATTGTCTTCGGTG
>NZ_JACJDN010000784.1:0-1575 GCF_014163565.1 Pseudoalteromonas sp. SR45-5
CAAACTTGCATCATACTCCAGCTAATTACTAAGGTATGAGGATAAAGCTATGAGCAATAACATTTCATTACTACGCCAAGCATTTGTTAGCCAACGTCAATTTTATGATGATCAAAACTTTCCACGAGGCTTTAGCCGCAGCGGAAACTTCACCTTATTAGAAGCCAGCATACTTGAACAACACGGAGTTGTTTTAAAAGGCTTATACAGTAAAACAATTGAGCCGCAAAACGAACACCAAGAACAGTTTGTAGCAGTCGTAACTGGCTCACAAGAACCTACCAACCCAATCGAACGAGCTTGGGTAAAATACTTAAAACTAACGACCTGCAAAACTAAGTTTCATACTTTATTTGGCCGTTCAAAAATGTCGAGCCCGGCGCCGATTAGCCAAGAGTATTATTCAGAAGCGGATAATCTGTAAGTATTTAAGTTATTTGCTTTTTTGCGTTTTAACAGTTACAACTTGTATAAGCAAATATTTTTGCAAAATATATATAGGGTTGTTCCGTGACGCGAAAAATACTAATAGTTGAAGATACACCTGCCATGGCGCGAGTGCAAAAGCACATCGCGCTTAAGGCTGGTTATGAAGTTGATATAGCTGAGTCATTAGCGCAAACAAAAGAGCTTATAAGTAAAAATAGCTATTTTTGCGCTGTAGTTGACTTCATATTACCTGATGCCCCATCTGGTGAAGCAGTACCGTGTACTATTAATGCAGACATTCCAACTATTGTAATGACGGGCAATATTGATAAAAAAACTCGCGACACTGTAGAAAAATACCCAATCATCGATTACATCATTAAAGAAAATAAACAAGCTTATCAGTACCTCGAAAAACAGTTACAGCGCCTGCCTCGCAACGAAAATGTAAAAGTACTCGTTGTTGACGACTCTAAATCGACCCGACGATACATTTGTAGTTTATTAGTGCGCCATAAGTATCAAATTATTGAAGCACAAGACGGACAAGAAGCGTTAAACCTGCTTGAAGCTTCACCTGATATTTCAGTTATTATTACTGATAATGAAATGCCCAATATGAATGGCGATGAACTATGTAGCGAGATTCGTCGCTTATATAGCAATGATGAAAAAGCTATTATTGGTATTTCGGGTTCTGACTCTGTAGGGCTTTCTAGTTTATTTTTAAAAAATGGCGCAAACGATTATTTGCACAAACCTTTTAATAGCGAAGAGTTTTACTGCAGGCTTAGTCAAAACGTCGATATGTTAGACCTTATAGCTACCATAAGGCGACAAGCCAACACGGATTATTTAACTAATTTACCAAATCGTCGTTACTTTTTTGAAGAAGCTGAAAAATCATTAAAGCAAATAAAACATACTAAAGGTGACGGTGCTTTAGCTATGCTTGATATTGATCACTTTAAATCAATTAACGATACATACGGACACGATGTTGGCGACGAAGTATTAAAAGGGCTCTCTATTTGCTTCAGTAAATACTTTAAAAAGCACTTAGTAGCGCGCTTAGGTGGTGAAGAGTTTGCAGTTTATTTTATAGATATAGATAAACAAGAAGCCCTTAAACGCCTTGAAGGATTT
>NZ_JACJDN010000785.1:0-1572 GCF_014163565.1 Pseudoalteromonas sp. SR45-5
TATACCATGCAGCGGCTTATAAACATGTACCACTAGTAGAGCATAATGTTGTAGAAGGAGTGCGCAATAATATTTATGGTACTTATAACTTAGCGACCGCTGCAATTAATACAAATGTAGAAACATTTGTATTAATTTCTACAGATAAAGCTGTTCGCCCAACTAATATAATGGGTACTACTAAGCGCATGGCAGAACTCGTTCTGCAAGGACTGTCTGAAATTCAAACGACAACACGCTTTACAATGGTAAGGTTTGGAAATGTGCTTGGGTCATCTGGTTCAGTGGTTCCCTTGTTTAGAAAGCAAATTAAAGCGGGTGGTCCAATAACACTAACCCACCAAGACATAACTCGTTACTTTATGACAATTCCAGAAGCAGCTCAGCTAGTTATTCAAGCAGGTGCAATGGGGGTAGGGAGTGATGTGTTTGTCCTTGATATGGGTGAGCCTGTAAAAATAAAAGATTTAGCCACTAAAATGGTGCATTTGTCAGGGCTTGAAGTTAAACATAATAAGCGACCGGATGGTGATATAGAAATTAGGTGTACAGGGTTACGCCCTGGAGAGAAGCTTTTTGAGGAGCTTTTAATCGGTGACAATGTAATTGGCACAGACCATCCAAGAATATTGAGTGCTCAAGAAGTAAAAATGCCTTGGGCAGAGTTAGAGCCATTTTTAGTTAAACTTAAATCAGCTTGCGATAAGTCTGATCATCTTGAAATTCGCAAGCTGTTGCTACAAGCTCCAACTGCCTTTTCTCCTACAGATGGAATATGCGATCTGAATTGGAAGGAAAAAAATATGGACAATTCAATAATCTCTTTGTTACCCAAAACAAAGAGTTTGTAATTATTAACAAGTTTCTTACCCAATATGAAGCGTATTAAGCAGTCTGGATTAGCTAGCACTGACTGCTAGGCAAAATAAATGAAAGAAAGTAAAGTTTTATACAAAGCGATTGGTAAAAGTGTAATAGGTAGATATTCAGTCTATGCTGTTAATCTTTTATCAATGATGCTTTTAGCTCGCGTTTTTACACCTGAGATATTTGGTATAGTCGCCGCGATCATGGTGTTTTACTTGTTTTTCCAGTTAATGGCAGAAGCCGGCTTAGGGCCTGCAATTATTAATTTATCGGCATTGTCCGATAATGATAAAAATGGAATATTTTCGTTAACACTATTAGTAGGGCTTATATTAGCTGTTGGCTTTAGTGCCCTGAGTGTGTTTTTGGTCTCATTTTATGAAATACAGGATGTTGATAAGGTAGTCCCTTTTGTATCCATATCATTAGTTTTTTTTGCTTTAACTATAGTACCCAATGCATTTTTACTTCGAGAACAAGCATTTTATAAAATTGCAGTAGCTGGTACGTGTTCAGAAGTTATCTCTACTTCTATTGCGTATGGTTTAACTTTTGTTGTTGAACCAATTTATGCTTTATCGGCTAAATACTTAGCTAGTGCGGGAATATCGTTTTTAGTTCAGTATTATTACTCAAATCAAACCGAATTTGGTAGGCCTAAACTAGGAAGTAAACTTTCTGCAATAAAGCCTTTATTGTCATTCT
>NZ_JACJDN010000786.1:0-1570 GCF_014163565.1 Pseudoalteromonas sp. SR45-5
CGTCAAATTCACCAGTCTCACGGATAGTACCTAGAGGCAAACGAACTTCTGACTTAGCAACTTCAACACCAACAGCTGAGATAGCGTCAGCGATGTCACGAGTACCGATTGAACCGAATAACTTACCTTCGTCACCAGCTTTAGATACTAATGTAACTTCTGCTAATGCTTCTAGTTTTTCAGCGCGTGCTTGTGCAGCAACTAACTGTTCAGCGATTTTCGCTTCAAGTTCTGCACGACGAGCGTCAAACGTTTCAATGTTAGCTTTAGTCGCAGGAACTGCCTTACCTTGCGGGAAAAGGAAGTTACGTGCGAAACCAGATTTAACTACAACCTGTTCACCTAGGCTACCTAGGTTAGCGATCTTATCTAGTAGAATAACTTGCATGTTTCTACACCTTTTAAAAACTGTTAATCCGCTGCTTACTTATGTAAGTCAGTGTATGGAAGAAGGGCTAAGTAGCGAGCACGCTTAATAGCAGTTGCTAGCTGGCGCTGGTATTTAGCGCTAGTACCTGTGATACGGCTAGGTACGATTTTGCCACTTTCTGTAACATAGTTTCTAAGAGTAGCTAGATCTTTGTAATCGATTTGTTGTACGCCTTCCGCTTTAAAGCGGCAGAACTTACGACGTCTGAAATAACGTGCCATGAGATTAATTCCTCAAATAATTCTTTCTATATGCTGAGCATGCAAAACCAATTGGCTAAGGCCGTTACGACCTTCGTGGCGATTTAAAAAACCACTCACTTGCAATGCCTGCCCAACGTGCAAATGTTGAGTCTGTTGTTGCATTTGCTTTCCACTGGCAACTACCTGAAGCCTCACATAACTATTACGGTTAAGGTCTGCTTCGGTTTGCATTGATTTATGTTCTACAACAAAAATACAATGCGGGATGCCAGCAGGGCTTTGGCTAAACTTGGGAGTTTTACAAACTACCCCAGATATAACCAGCTGATTCATATATGGGCTAACCATTATAATAACTGCTGACTACATGCCATGCTAGGACTCAAAACAATTAAGCAGCTGGTGCTTCTTTCTTCTCTTCTCTTGCAAGAGGAGACGCTTCAGTTACAGCATTTTTAGTACGCATAACTAAGTTACGAAGCACTGCATCGTTGTAGCGGAAAGTAGTTTCTAGCTCGCTGATTACTTCAGTAGGTGCTTCAACGTTCATAAGAACATAATGAGCTTTATGAAGCTTGTTGATTGGGTAAGCCAGTTGACGGCGGCCCCAGTCTTCAAGACGGTGGATAGTACCACCAGCTTCAGTGATAGAACCAGTATAACGTTCGATCATACCAGTTACTTGCTCACTCTGATCAGGGTGAACCATGAATACGATTTCGTAATGACGCATGGATATTCCTTACGGTTAATAGAGCCTTCTACCGTTTCGGCCGGTCGGTTTAAGGCAAGGAATTAATAGTTTAAAAGCCGAAATGAGCGCGCATTTTACGCTTAGACGGATAATTAAGCAAGCAGGTTTTTTAAGCTTTTATAGATAAGAGTTTAAAGGCAATTATTGCGAGCTTCGCTCATCCCGTTAGCAAGCCTTAGGCCT
>NZ_JACJDN010000787.1:0-1567 GCF_014163565.1 Pseudoalteromonas sp. SR45-5
GTTAACCCTGATTTTTGGACGGCTTTTTTAATCTCTTTTCTAATACAAGAGTGATGAAAATGATGTCGCCTTATTTCACCACTTTGAGGATCTGAACTTAATATATGAGAAGGAAATAAATATTGCCACGCAAGCGATTTTGCGGCACTTGGATATTTTTTTGTTAAAGCATATGGCATCCATACGCCAGAATATTCCGTATTATTTAAATCCAGTTTTAAATAGTCATCAACGTTCAAAATTTGATTTCTCAGCATAGGAATTAGTTCTGTGGCCAGCGTAACAATGCGGTGTTTATTACCTTTTCCATTCCATACTTGAATGCATTTATAATCAAAATCAATATCTTTCACCCTTAATTGCACCGCTTCCATTACTCTTAAGCCACTTCCATACATAAGGGCTGCAATTAAATAATAGCGCTTATTTAAATGAGCCATCAACATTTTAACTTCCTCTGGGGTCATCACTACAGGGAGCTTTGCTTGTTTTTTACTACGGGCAAAATTTAAATTTAATGAAAGTTCGTTTTTTATTATGTGCTTGTATAAAAATGACAATGAATTGAGTGCAGTGGCTTGCGTACGTGGTGCAACGTTTTGCTTTAACACTAAATGTTCTAAGTAGCGTTCGACTTCATTGTCCCCCATTGAGGCGGGATGGCGTTTATTATGAAAATGGATATAAGATGCAATCCATCTTAGGTAGGTATCGACGGTGCGTAATGAATATTGACGAACTAGCATATATTCAGCTATGTAATTTAAAAATGGGGAACGTGTTTTCATACTATTACCAACAATAGTGCTGTTTTTATATACAGTGTAGTTGTGATGCACACATATTCAAGAAAATGAGCGGCGAGCGCATTTTGTCTTTTATTGAGAGTTTGAGTGCTAATAAAAAATTATATATAGCAATGTACTAAGTTATTTGGTAAAAAAGATTTATAAAATACATGAGCGTATAGTTGGCAGAAATATGCGCGATGAGCGCACTATTAAATTGTTATGTTCTAGGAAGAGAATGAATACTCATAAGATTATTTTAGGAGCTTTATTTTTCGTAATCGGAGCTTTATTTTTCATTATTGTCGGTATGACCTTTGTAAATAACGCAGCTTCTTTTGGCATCATCCAAGGGGTTATCACCCTAGTATTTGTTGCTAGCTTCTTCTTAATGTCCTTTGCAGGCTTCGGATTACTGCGTAATAAAGTTTGGGCTTATTTTCCTGCTCAAATTGCTGCGTACATAAATATTTTAAATATTCCAATTGGCACAGCTATGGCTATCTATTACATTTGGTTTCATCGCTCGTTTATTAAAGAACGAACATAACAAACGCATTAACACTCGCTGCGCTCGCTAGGGACAAATACACGTAGGCTCCCTGCGCTTCGCTCGGTATTTTAGCCTACGTATATTTGCCCGTTATGCGGGAAGTTAGGCGTCATTTACTTACAGCATTAAAAAGTAGTCTCAGCAGTGACATTACAGCATCAAGGCTGTTTCGCTAGGTTGTATTTACGGCTTACTTTTTCGGTAGTTTAAACGGCTTTAGCAACGG
>NZ_JACJDN010000788.1:0-1558 GCF_014163565.1 Pseudoalteromonas sp. SR45-5
ATAAAATACTATCTAGAAGATGGTCCAAGTGAGTATGAAGTTTTAGGCAAAACATACCAGCAAATGATAAGTAATTTATTTGCTTCTTTAATATTTCGAGAAGTAAAAGAGAAAGATTTGAAAGTTTTAGCTAATACCTTTAATTTTAAATATTTAGACGAATTAGCAAGTTTTATTTCAAGAAACGATGACTGGGAAGACAATACATCAAAGTTTATTTCTGAAATAGAATGATTGAACAATTTACTGAATCATGGTGTTAGTAATGATAGATTTTAAAAAAAATGATGTTCACATTGATTTGACTAAAATGGAAAAACATTTAGTGAGCTGGAAGAAAATAACAAATATACCCATCTTAATAATATAAACCTTCCTTTACTGGAAAGGCATAAGATATCCCGAGGGGAAATTAGTTAAAACTTACCACACATTTCACACGTTTATTTCATGGTTCAGTTAAGCGGCGATCATCACAAGCAAGTTACTGAAAAAACCTAAACAGAAAACGGCGAGCCAATATAAATAATTGTGAAAAGCTATTAGCATAGATCTTAAATTACTCAGTAGAAAAGTTGAAACTGCATCATGCAGTTATTTTTATGCGTGTAATTTAGGTTTAACAGCGGTAATGTTTTATTTAATGAGTGCTTTATGAATAACGATAGAAAAAGAGATAAACGCTGAGTAAAAAAAGTAAATCTAATAATACAGTTTTGCTAGTTAAATTAGAGTGGGTGTCTAGTTAAGTTTCTTGACTTAGGTGATGCAAGTGTTAACCAATCAATTGGTTCCCAGTGGAAAAATAAAGGGGTTAACGATATTGGAGATAAAGAGACGTTGAGTCGAGTCGAAGCTATGGACGCTCAAGCTAAAAGTGCATTAGAAGAGTTGGGACCAGATGCAATGATGAATGTAAATTTACATAGGTGCAAATAAATGAATAAATTTTTCGATAACTTTTATATTTATAAAGGGTTTGGTCCAGCTATTAATTCAAGGCTACCAGATCAGGAAACACTTGATTTTTATAAAAATAAACTGCCAGAACGTTTAATAGAATACTGGAAAGAATATGGCTTCTGTGGGTGGGGAGATGGCATTTTTTGGCTAGTTAACCCTAGTGAGTACCATGACATTCTGCAAACGTGGTTGCAAGGAACTGAATTTGCTAAACGAGAAGAACAAGGTATCGATAGTTATTATGTTATTGGGCGAAGTGCGTTTGGAGATTTAATTGTTTGGGGTAACACATCTGGTCAGAGCATTGATATTAATTCAAATTTTGGAATGATTTTCCCAACCGATTACTCAGAGAAATTAAAAGAGCGAGGGGAGGAAAGAACAGTTGATTTATTTTTTGCTACCATGAGTAAGAATTCTTTAAATGAAAAAGACGTCGATGAGGAGTTATTGTTTGAAAGAGCCTGTAAAAAACTAGGTCTCTTAGAATTTGATGAAATGTATGTGTTCGTACCTGCATTGGCCTTAGGTGGCACAAACAAACTAGAAAATCTAAAAAAGGTAAAGGTTATTGAGCATTTAAACTTTTTAGCTG
>NZ_JACJDN010000789.1:0-1555 GCF_014163565.1 Pseudoalteromonas sp. SR45-5
TACTTGCAAAACAAAGTATAACGACACCAACAAGTATAGTTACAAATTTCTTTTTCGATTCTTCGCGTTGTGATTCACGCCAAGGCAGTAGATTTATATGTGGCATGTTGAAAAACTCCTTAATGCCAACCCTGTTGCAATTGCAAACTGCGTTTTGTGACGCTGCATTATATTACGGTCTACCTTTGGGGAAATTTCCATATTTACAAAAGGCTCTGCAACAACTGAGTGGATACCGAGTTCTTCAATAAGCAATCGGTCGATACCTTTTATCATCGATGTACCGCCCGTTAATACAATATAATCTATTTGCTCTTTACCACTGGTTGTTAAAAACATTTGCACAGCTCTGCGAACTTGTTGAAGTAACGAAGTTTGAAAAGGGGCTAATACTTCAAAGGTATAGTTTGGCGGTAAATCACCTGATGTTTTGCCTATTTCGGCTTCATCAAAGCCTTTATTATAATAAGCAACAATACTATTTGTATATTGATCGCCACCAAAAACTTGGTCACGGGTATAAATGGTTTCCCCAGCTTGCACAACACTCACAAGCATTAAAACTGCGCCAATATCGACCACAGCCACACACTTATTAAATGCATCGCTAGGTAATTGTTGATAGTAAACGTCCATAGCACGGCTCAATGCGTAGCTTTCTACATCTACTATTTTGGCCTCTAAATTTGCGGCTTCTAAAGCGCCCACCCGTGCTTCAACACTCTCAGTACGAGCAGCCGAAAGCAAAACATTCATTTTGCTAGGATCGGCCTCATTCGTCGAAAGCTTCTCAAAATCGAGGCTCACTTCATCAAGTGGGTAAGGGATTAAACTATCAGCTTCAATTTCAATTTGCGATTCAAGTTCAGCATCTGTTAACGATACATCCATGAAGATCACTTTTGTAATAACTGTTTGGCCAGAAACAGCCACTGCAGCAGATTTTAAAGACTTCGGTAATTTTTTTCTTAATTTTGTAATAACGTTACCAATCGCTTCAATATCTTGGATTGTGCGCTCACTCATCGCACCTTTTGGCATCGGCTCAATTGCAAGTGCTTCTAGTCGAAATCCAGTTTCAATTTCACGTAAAAGCACCGCTTTGATAGAGTGCGATCCAATATCAATTCCTACCATCATCGGGGACGGTTTTTGAAATAGTTGACTTAGCATGTTTCAACTTGGCCTTTGTTTTAATAATAAACAAGTTATAATTTTTATCTGAAAAAATATTATTCATTTTTTAATCAATATATACTAGCAGTCAAAACTCGCAATTGGGAGTCCATTTAGGGAAATATAAGTGATTTTATTAAAACGAACTTTACAATTTTTTATCATTTGTGTGTTAATTGGTCTGATCACTTTGGTCAGCCTTTATTACTACGTTAAACCTGATATCCCCAGTGTGCAAGTTTTAAAAGACGTGCAATTACAAACTCCTATGCAAGTATTCACAAAAGATGGGCTTTTAATCAATCAATTTGGTGAAAAGCGTCGTATTCCAGTGACTATTGATGAAATTCCTCAAACACTCATTAATGCATTTTTAGCG
>NZ_JACJDN010000078.1:0-10005 GCF_014163565.1 Pseudoalteromonas sp. SR45-5
TCGTAATAAAGTAGTTAGTTAACCATTTTATTAGTTAATTATACTTCTGCGGCTGTAATAGCCGCTTTTTTACGTTTGCGTGATTGATGGTAAGAGTCCCAACTAAAAATAGCCAGTGCACTCCAAATACATGCAAATGTTACTACACGCTCTGCATCAAACACTTCACCATAAAACACCACAGCTAGTATAAACATTAAGCTTGGCCCAATGTATTGAAAAAAGCCAAGTGTAGTATATTGCAAACGCTTAGCTGCACCGGTAAAACACAGCAGGGGTAATGTAGTTACAATACCTGCACTTATCAGTAGTACATTAGTATGCCAATCATTAGCTGGCAGGCTTGATGTTGCTGTAGGCACCATTAACCACCAATAAATAAGTGCGACAGGCAGTAATATAAGTGCTTCGAGTAAAATGCCAGGCAAGGCTTCAACCGGTAACTTTTTACGTAATAAACCATAAAGTGCAAATGATATAGCCAGTGAAAAGGCAACTACCGGAAACGAGCCAAAACTAATTAGCTGCAGCACTACACCGCTAAAGGCAAGGGCTACTGCTACGCCTTGGAACTTACGCAGGCGTTCGCCTAAAAAAAGCATACCCAGTAATACATTTAAAAGAGGATTTATGTAATAGCCCAAGCTTGCATCAAGCATGTGGTTATTATTTATAGCCCATATAAATAAACCCCAATTAAACCCAAGCAGTGCAGAGGTGATAACAAGCATAAGCAAAAGCTTAGGTTGAACGATAATGCGTTTAATTTTACCCCAATACCGTAAAACACTTACTACCAATACTAAAAACACAACCGACCAAATAACCCGATGCATTAAAATTTCAAAAGCAGAAACATGCTGAATCAACTTAAAGTATATTGGCGCAAGGCCCCACATTAAAAAAGCAAGACAAGCAAAAATAGCACCTTTACGCTGCTCAGTATCAATCGACATAATACACACTTAGTGATTTAAAAGGCCGCTAGTTTACTTGCCATACGCGTTTTATCCAACTAAATACGTGCCGGTTCCAAAAGCAATTTGAACAGACTGTTCGTTATGTAATTCCATTCTGCATACACATACTTTATTACCTGAACGAATAAGTGTTGCGCTGGCAGTAAAGCTCTCTCCTTTACCAGGGCGCAAATAATCAGTACGTAAGTCGATAGTCCCAAGCGTGGCTAATTTTGTTTGCACGCTTGTAATATCTAAATCGGTGAGTTTATCAATTACACTTGCTGCAGCGAGCATACCGCCTACATTATCAAGTACGGCTGAAATAACACCACCATGGAGTATTTTTTGCGCAGGATTACCAATTAGTACATCCTGCCACGGGAACGTAATTTTGGCCTGTTCAGGGCTTAACGACTCAACCGATATTTGTAAAAACTGGTTAAACGGCATGCCATTTACAAATAACGCGCCCACTTGTTCAATTAACATTTCTTTATTCATTATTATTCTCTATGTCAAAACAGGTAAGATGAGTAAAACATACATAGTGTAAAACTACGAGACTCCACTTAAATAATTTATCAAGTAACTCAGCTAAAGACATCTCACTAAAAAACCACTAAAATACCCGCCAATGAATACATCAACTCCACCTTCTAGCACCCTTGTGCGTAAACCCGAAACTGTCCTCAAACAAGTGTTTGGCTACAGTGAATTTCGCGACGGTCAAAAAGCAGTTATTGATGCCGCTATTAACGGTCAAGACTCGCTTGTATTGCTTCCTACTGGCGGCGGAAAATCGGTGTGCTACCAAATCCCTGCTTTAGTACTCGAAGGCGTAACCATTGTTATATCTCCGCTTATATCGCTAATGCAAGATCAGGTAACGCAACTGCAAGCTCTTGGGGTAAAAGCCGCTTACGTTAATAACAGCTTAGCACGAGAAGAACAGCAATTGGTGTATCAACAGCTTCATCAGGGGCAAATTAAGCTCTTATATGTGGCGCCTGAAAAAGTATTACAACACGAATTTTTAGAGCGTTTATCGCATTTAAATGTGAGTTTATTTGCTATTGACGAAGCGCACTGTGTGTCGCATTGGGGTCATGACTTTAGACCTCATTACTTTCGCTTAAACGAATTAAAGCAACGTTTTGCACATGTCCCAATGATGGCATTAACCGCCACCGCCGATAAAGCCACACGGTTTGATATAGTTGAGCAATTAAAACTACAACAGCCTTATATTCATACTGGCAGCTTTGATCGCCCCAATATTCGTTACACCATAGAAGAAAAATTTAAACCTATGGTGCAATTGCTTCGCTACCTAAAGGAGCAAAAAAGCCAAAGCGGTATCATTTATTGCACCAGCCGTAAACGCGTAGACGACATTGCTGAAAAGCTTGCAGATGCAGGACTAAACGCTGCCGCTTATCATGCTGGTATGAGTAACGAGCAACGACAATTTGTACAAACCGGGTTTGCCCGTGACGATATACAAATAGTGGTCGCAACCGTTGCTTTTGGTATGGGCATAAACAAGCCTAATGTGCGTTTTGTACTGCATTACGATATTCCAAAAAGTATAGAGTCGTACTATCAAGAAACTGGTCGAGCTGGGCGAGATGGACTTGCCGCAGAAGCTATAATGTATTTTGATCCAGCTGATATTGGTCGCGTAAGGCGCTTTTTTGAAGACATAGACGACGAACAACGCCGCCGCGTAGAAGAACAACGCTTTAACGCAATGGCAAGCTTTGCCGAAGCGCAAACATGTCGTCGTCAAATATTACTTAACTACTTTAGTGAATATCAACGCGAACCTTGTGGCAACTGCGATATTTGCTTAAATCCGCCAAAAAGTTTTGATGGTACGTTAGTCGCTCAGCAAGCACTTTCGTGTGTGTACAGAGCGGGACAACGTTTTGGACTTGGTTATATTGTTGAATTACTTCGCGGTGCAAACACGAGCCGCATCCGCGATAATAATCATCATGAGTTAAGTACCTACGGCATAGGTAAAGATAAAAGCAGTGAGTTTTGGCTCAGTATTTTACGCCAACTTATTCATCAAGGCTTACTTAGCCAAGATATAACACAAGGTGCGTCACTTAGATTAACCGAAGCCGCGCGTGTAATTTTAAAAGGTGAATACGCACTGCAATTAGCCGAGCCACGCCTGCAAGCCAAACACGTTTATCAAGATAAGTTAGCGCAATTTAATTACGACAAAAAACTCTTTGCTCGCCTGCGCGCACTTCGTAAAGAACTTGCTGATGCCGACGATGTGCCACCTTATGTAGTATTTAATGATAAAACGTTAGCCGAAATGGCGCAGCTTATGCCAACAAACGACAGTGAATTTTTAAAGGTCTCAGGTGTTGGTTTTACTAAGTTAAATAAGTACGGCGGCGAATTTTTAACGGCAATTCGACATTACCTAGCTACTAATTAAGAGCATTATGACCCAAATAGAATATGACCATACACACAAATGTATTTTGATTAATCCCAT
Organism: Pseudoalteromonas sp. SR45-5; assembly: GCF_014163565.1. Lineage (NCBI taxonomy): Bacteria > Pseudomonadati > Pseudomonadota > Gammaproteobacteria > Alteromonadales > Pseudoalteromonadaceae > Pseudoalteromonas > Pseudoalteromonas sp. SR45-5. The sequence goes on from NZ_JACJDN010000078.1 coordinate 3,481, forward strand.
TGAGCTACCAAACGATGAAGACTTTGAGCTGTGGAGTACATTATTTTTACACTCAGACGAAGTAACACTCAACGAATATTCTGCTGGCGCCGATCGACATCAAGTTCGCTTTACCTATAATCATCAAACCTTTAATTTAAACTATGAGCATTACAGCCAAAGCATCTGGATTAATGCCGAAGGTCATGAAGCTGAACACTTACTCGCCGCTTTAGCATTTTATTTAAGCTAGCTTTTAATGCCTAGCGCATAGGTCGCTGCAAACCAGCTAGCTATTAACAAAAGTGAATATGAGTAACAATTAATTAATTTCAAAATCCATACCTTTTACTTACATTATAATAACAATGATGTAAGCTGATATTACGATAGTCATTTGCTACGTAGCAGTAAGAGGTTTAATGGTGAGCAAGAAATGGATAGCACAATGTTGTATTAGTTTAACGGTTTTAAGCTTTTATGTGCCTAAAACGTTCGCACAACAATCTTCAATGAAAACTGATAACTGCCTTGTAGAACAGACAGATTTAAGCACAAATAAAAACCTACGCCGAGAAGTTCAAGACAAAACAACCCTCACGCACAGTAACAGTAACGCAAAAATAGCCTCAATAAAGCTCAAGCAACTTAATGTATTTAATACTGAGCTTGAAGAGGAAAATAATGCACTATTTCGATTTGCTAACCGTGCTCATATTCAAACTGAGCCCGATGTAATCAATAACCTTTTATTATTCTCCCCTGGTGACAAGTACGACGCTAAAAAGCTCGCAGAATCTGAGCGTTTACTTCGTAAAGAAAGCTATTTATATGATGCACAAATTAGTGCAACCGAAAACTGCGACGGCGACGTTAATGTAGAAGTGGTTACCCGTGATTTATGGACACTTTTACCAGAAGTGAACTTTAGTCGAAGCGGTGGAGAAAACAAATCGAGTATAGGTTTTAGAGAATCTAACCTGCTTGGGTGGGGTAAGCGTCTTTCTTTTTCGCGCACGACTGACAGCGATCGCAGCGGTTATTTATTTGTTTACGACGATCCTAATATTTTATCTACTCGCTACCGAGGCCGTTTAGAGTACGCCGATAACAGCGACGGCAAGCGCCATTTGCTTGAGCTAACCTATCCATTTTACGCAATTGACACCCCCTTTAGTTACGGTATTTTAAGCTATTCTGAGCAACGCGAAGAGTCATTATATAAACGCGGCGAAGAGTTTAGCGAATTTGATCAAACTACCGACTTAAACCGTGTATTTATAGGACACTCTAAAGCGCTTAATAATAATTGGACCCAGCGACTAACGTTAGGCTATACCGACGAGCAGCATACCTTTGAAGCTATAGACACCACATTTGCACCACTTGCCGATGACAGAAGCTTAAGTTATCCCTTTATAAGCGGCCATTGGTTTGAAGATAACTACATAAAAGTACGCAACTTCGACAGTATATCTCGCACTGAGGATTTAAATTTAGGTTGGAATATTAAAAGCTTAATTGGCTATTCAGATGAGTCCTTAAGTAATGACGACAGCCGCGCGGTGTATTCTTTTAACTTCAAAAAAGCCCACTTTACTAACGATAATACTTTATGGCGTTTTAGTGCTGATATTGATGGCTATTGGAATAAAGAACAGAAAAAACTCGAAAACTTTATGGCCACCAGCCAAGTACAATATTATTTAAATACCAGTGAAGACCAATCTTGGTATGTTAAAGCCCGCGTGCAATACGCCAAAAACCTGACTGCTGATCAACAGCTTACTTTAGGTGGCGAAACAGGCCTGCGTGGTTACCCGATGGATTATCAACATGGCGATCGCAGCTTTTTAGTTAATTTAGAAAAGCGCTATTACTGGGAGTACGATTTACTACAACTATTTAAAGTGGGTGGCGCAGCTTTTGTAGATGTAGGCAGAGCATGGTTTAACAATGAAGATAACGGTGAAAATGCACATGTATTGAAAAATGTAGGCGTTGGTCTGCGTTTGGCACCGAGTCGCGCAAACTCAGGAACCATGATCCACATTGATATTGCCGCCCCTGTTGATAGCTACGACGATGTAGACTCAGTCCAGTGGCTAGTAAGCGTTAAAAACACTTTTTAAATAATACAAACACGTTAAACTAATACCAATTGCATTAAATTGTTATGAAAGTTCAGGACCTAATGTGGAAATAATAGAAGTTTTAGAATTGTTTGCATCACAATATAAGTTAGTTGTAACTATAATCGCTATTTTGGTTTTCCCTCTTCTATTAAAAATAACCAAAAAACTACTCGAAAAAGCGATTAAAGGCAAAGTAGATTTGCACCGAAAATACCGTGCAGAGCTTTTACTAAAAATTATACTTGCCTTTGTAGTACTGTGTTTGGTTTTAGTATTTTGGGGTATAGAGCTGCGTGGTTTATTGGTTTTAGGCTCTTCTTTATTTGCCATGTTAGGGGTAGCGCTTTTTGCCGCTTGGTCATTATTGAGTAACCTCACCGCATTTTTACTGATGTTTATTCAAAACGATTGCCGCGTTGGTTATTGGGTAAGAATTATTGATGGTGCGAATCATGTTGAAGGGCGCATTGTTGAAATGGGCTTAATGAATGTAGTACTTGAACATATTGATGGGCACCGTGTAATTTACCCTAACAATTTATTTGTGACCCGTCCTGTCATGGTTTTAAATAAAGAACCAAAGCCAACTAAAACCCCTGTTATAAAGCGTATTATTGGTCCTAAAAAAACATAGTTTAAAAAGCATCGTTGATAAAGCAATGTCCACAAAAAAGCCGCAGTAAGTAATTACCTACTGCGGCTTTTTAATGCTTAGCTAAACAGAATTTAGTTTAGCTATTAGTTATTTAGTTCAGCTGTTTTAAGCTCGTCATCTAAATCATTTATCTCATCAATAAAGTTCTCTAGTTGCTGCTCTACTAAACTATTGTCGTTTGCAAAGTAAGCAAGGTGGAATACCGCATCACCTTCATTTACCAATGGCATCGTTTGCTGACCAATAACAATACCGCCTTTAGGCGCTAAAAGCTCAAGCTCAGAATCCCCTAGAGGGCTACTTATATATGCAAGCACTTGCCCTTTAGTTACATGCTCCCCTAGTGATACTTGTGCACGCACAATGCCATCAACCTCTGCACGTATCCAACTAGTCGAACCTGCAATAATAGGATCTGGTAACTTTTTAGGGCGCTTGCCACGGATCATTTTTAAATGGCGCATAACATAATCAACGCCCTGCACACCTGCCGCAATAGCGATAGGATCAAAGCGTAGCGCTTCGCCTGCTTCATAAGTAATAACAGGTATACCTAAATTTGCGGCTTCACTGCGTAATGAACCATTACGAAGGGATGCATTTATAACCGCCGGCGTACCAAATGCTTTAGCCATTTCAGCGGTTGCTTCATCTTCTAAATTAGCGCGAATTTGCGGCAAATTAGTACGATGAATAGCGCCAGTATGCAAATCAATAATGTGAGTACAATGTACTGCCACTTGATTAAAAAACATATAAGCCATACGCCCAGCTAATGAACCACGTTCAGAACCTGGGAAGCTGCGATTCATATCGCGTCTATCTGGTAAATAACGCGATTTGTGAATAAAGCCAAACACATTCACAATAGGCACAGCGATTATTGTTCCGCGCAGTTGGCTTGGATCTATTTTAGCAAGTAACTGACGCACAACTTCTACACCATTTAGCTCATCACCATGAATAGCCGCACACACCATAAGCACAGGGCCTTCCATTACACCATTAACCACTTCAATAGGAATATTAAGTGGTGAATGGGTGTAAAGCTTAGCTGCTTCTAAGGCAAGCGTTTTACGCTCGCCTACGCCTACATTTTCTCCTAATAAGGAAAAAGGACGGTTAATTTTAACCTTTGCCACGTGTTGCTGTTCCTTTACTTGAGGCATTTTTTTCGATGAAATCAATTACCATACCTGCAATATCTTTACCTGTTGCTATTTCAATGCCCTCTAAACCCGGTGATGAGTTAACTTCCATCACAAGTGGCCCACGAGATGAGCGAAGTAAATCAACTCCCGCTACATTTAAGCCCATTGATTTAGCCGCTGCTACTGCCGTTTTACGTTCCTCTGGAGTAATGCGAACTAATGTAGCGCTACCACCACGGTGAAGGTTAGAGCGGAACTCACCTTCTTGTGCTTGGCGCTTCATTGCTGCGATTACTTTGTCGCCTAGTACAAAACAACGTATGTCTGCACCACCCGCTTCTTTAATATATTCTTGAACCATAATATTGGCTTTTAAGCCCATAAACGCTTCAATAACACTTTCAGCTGCTTTGCGTGTTTCAGCAAGTACAACACCAATGCCTTGTGTGCCTTCAAGTAATTTAATTACAACAGGTGCACCGCCTACCATTTCTAGTAAGTCTTTTACGTCATCGGGTTTGCTGGCAAAACCTGTTACTGGCATACCAACGCCTTTGCGCGAAAGTAACTGAAGTGAACGTAATTTATCGCGCGAACGAGAAATAGCGACTGATTCGTTTACAGGATAAACACCCATCATTTCAAACTGACGAAGTACCGAACAGCCATAAAATGTAACCGATGCACCAATACGCGGGACAATTGCGTCAAATTCTTTTAAGTTTTCACCGCGATAGTGAATTTCTGGTTGCTCAGAGTTGATATTCATATAACAACGCAATGCATCAATCACTTTAACTTCGTGGCCGCGTGCTTCTGCTGCCTCAATTAAGCGACGTGTTGAATATAGCTTTCTGTTACGAGATAAAATACCGATTTTCATAGTTAAACCTTACGACCTAATAGTTGAGATAAAGCCGGGTCAACGACTATACGATTTTCCATGGCTGTACGCCCTAATAACATTCTAAACTTCATTGTTGCACGGCTTGTTAAAGTAAGCTCGATAGGCCAGCTATGCTCGCCTGCATGTAATATAGTTTCTATAAAGTAGCGTAGCTCTTTTTGCCCACTTGAGCTGGTTACGTACTTCATTTTTTTAACTTTTGCATTGCAAGTGACTTGCGTTTGTTCATCATCTTGCAGTGGTTGGGCCGTAAATTTAACCCATTTTTCTGAGTCAACTTCGTATTCTTCAATGTTAATTGCATGAATACATGAAGTGCGAGCGCCAGTATCAATTTTTGCTTTTATCTCGTTAATACCAAGCTCAGGTAAACTTAACCACTCACGCCAACCAACTGTGATCTTTGCTGTCATAAATGTGCCCTTAATAAAAAAGTGACTTATACTCTACAGACCAAAAAACACCAACGAAATAAATTTATCTAGTCGATTAGTAAATTAAATTGATCTTTTTAAGCAACTGGTCACACAATGCACGCCTTGCTAAGCCGTACTTTAATGCCACTTTGCTCAACACAGAGGCTCTGCATATATTTTGCTATTTAAGCTTAACTTATTAAAAGTAAAGGTAAGCCTGTAAGCAACTAAGTAGATACTACTATAGTTAACAGTATTAAAAATACACTATTATGAGAACTAATTATGATTAATGGTTTACTACATGCACTTGTACTTGATGGACAAGGAGGCGCTCGTCCTATTGGAAGCACTAATGAGCTAAATAGCTGGCAACCAAGCCAAGGTAAACTTTGGGTGCACATGGATTATAGCCAAAGTGAGGCAGTTGAATGGCTCAAGGCACAGCCTCATTTAAACGATTACGAACTAGAGTCTTTAATTGCTGATGAAACACGCCCACGTATTACGGCTACAACTAACGGGCACATGTTATTTTTACGTGGTGTAAATTTAAATCCAGCACAAAGCCCTGAAGACATGGTTTCAATTCGTTTATTTATTAGCGAAGACATTCTTATTACTACCCGTAAGCGCCGTTTATTATCGGTGCAAGATACGCTCGCCTGTTTAAATGAAAATAAAGGCCCATGCAACATTTCTGAATTAGTGTGCTCTATTACACAAAAATTAACCTCACGTATGCAAAGCGTTATTGACTCACTAGATGAAACACTCGACGAGTTTGAAGAAGAAATAGATGAACCAAGTAAAAAGTTTGACAACCAAGGCTTATCACAATTGCGACGCCAAACTATTGCCTTAAAACGTTATTTAAAACCGCAAAAAGAAGCCCTTAGCTCAATGGTAAATAACCACTACCTATGGTTATTAGATGACGATAAAGCAAAACTTAATGAAACCACTAACTTATTAATTCGTTATCTTGAAGAGCTAGATAGTTCGATTGAGCGTGCGCAAATTATTCAGCAAACAATCACTAACCAAGTTTCTGAGCAGTTAAACCAGCGAATGTATGTTATGTCTGTAGTGGCAGCACTTTTTTTACCACTGGGCTTTTTAACGGGGCTTTTAGGTGTAAACGTAGGGGGTATTCCTGGTACAGAGAGCCCTTATGCGTTTAGTGCTTTTGTCATATTTTTAATTGTGCTCACTGGCGGTATTGGTGTGTATTTTAAAAATAAAAAATGGCTGTAAATTAAAACGCATATTTAATATGGCC
>NZ_JACJDN010000790.1:0-1554 GCF_014163565.1 Pseudoalteromonas sp. SR45-5
GTCAAGAAAAGTTATCTGAAACTCTAAATTATCAAGTAAAAGAATTAGTACAAGAAACTAGGAAAGACGTTAAAGAATTAAGTGCCGATTTTAAATCAGAGTTGAAATCGTGCGATGAAAACTTTAAAAAAGAAATAAAAGAAAGCAATAATGAAATCAGAAAAATAAACACTAAAATTGCCTGGGCAATAGGTGCTTTAGCAGGTGTCATATTTATTGGTGGTTTACTTATCAATGGTAATCTAGGCAAAATACACAAACTAATGGAGCAGTCTGCAAAAACAGACACAAGCTCTCAAGTCAAAACTAAATAAGTCCAAAAAGACCACTGCAAAGTGGTCTTTTTGTTTGTAGGATTAAAAATGGATTTTAACTGGGATAACTCAAAACTAATTGAAGAGCATGAATTTTCCGCTGATAATCTCGATAGAGCAAAGTACGCAACTTACTTAACCTCCTTGATAAAAGCTAAAGGCGGCACAGATAAAAATAATTTATCAAATTATGTATTAAACCTTGATGCAGAATGGGGTGCAGGTAAAACTTACTTTTTGAAACGTTGGAGTGAAGATGTAAAAAGCAGTCACCCAGTTGTTTATATAGATGCTTGGAGCATTGATTATCTGGACTCACCTTTGATGACTGTTTTAAGTGAAATTATTGAACAGTTAAAGTTACAAACAGACAAAATTGATCCAGAAGAAACAAAAAGAAAGTTAAATCAGGTGATTAAAGCTGCTGCACCAAGGGTTGGTAGTGCCATAATGAAAAGGTACTTAGGTTTTGACTTCAATATATTTGATTCAAAAGGTGATGAAGAAGACACTTCGGTTTCAGCTAAGGAAGTTGACTTTTCAAAAGCAGGTGAAAAGGTACTGGAAGTATTTTGTAAAGAAGTGACAGATAGCAAGAAAAGTGTGAAAGCACTTAAGCAGGCAATTCAAGCTTGGGTAGAATACGTTGTAGACACCCCAGTTAAAGGTATAGCAACTATTACAAATAGCTATCCTGCATTTATATTTATTGATGAACTAGATCGTTGCAAGCCGACTTATGCAGTTGAGATGTTAGAAGCAATTAAGCATGTTTTTGATATACCAGGGCTTTCATTTATTGTTGCAACAAATACCCAGCAGTTAGCTCATACAGTTAAAGCAGTTTATGGCTCAGGTTTTGATGCAGAGGAATATTTAAGCCGGTTTTTTGATAATAAATACATACTAAGAACAAGGGTATCCACACCTTTATTGAAAAACTATTGCCAACTAAAACCACTTAGTAAGGAGTTGCTTGCAAATAGAGATGTCATACTATTTCCATTTGTAAACTTTAAAAAAGATGATGTTTATAATCTTTGTAATGATATTTTTAATGCATTAGAGCTGTCACCGAGACAATCTATTAAAGTACTAAATAGAGCTGAGTTAATTTTTGCTAATATTAACAATAATAAAACTATAGACGTTCCTTACATCATAACTTTGCTATCTCTTATGGAGAGGAGAATACAAGACTATGAGTTACTTATTAACACATTTACTAGTACTGGAAAGC
>NZ_JACJDN010000791.1:0-1551 GCF_014163565.1 Pseudoalteromonas sp. SR45-5
CCTCTAAGCACAAACAAACCCCAAGGGTGTTTAATATGTGGATATAGCGCACAGCGTTTTAAAGTGGTCGCAAAGAAAAAACAAATCACTGCAGTCATAGTTAAACCCAGCGTCAGCTCACTTTTAATTGAGAGGGTTTCATCAAAAAAGAAAAACAACTGTAAAGGCAGCAATATAGTCACAATAGCATGTAGCACATGCACTTTTTTAATGCGATCGAACTGCCCTTCTGGCGAAAGTTCTTTAATACCAAAGTCACGCTCTAAACATTTAACTAAGTTATTAGCTTTAATACTCACCGCTAAACGGTAACAGCTTAAACCTTCTTTATTACGTGCCCTAAAATCGTATCCGGCTTTAATAAGCAGCACCATTAACGACTCATTTTTAGCAAACACAGCATAATGAAGTGCAGTATTACCAAAGTTATCTGTCGCTTTTTTGTCTTGCTTTGCAAGTAGTGTTTCGATCACATTTACAAAGCCTTTTTCGGCGGCCCACATAAAGGCTGTTTTATTGTTTTCATCAGCAAGTACACCAGTAGCGCCTTGCTCAATAAAACGCATTGCCATTGTTTGCTTAGCTGTTTTTTTACGTAAATGAGTAAGCAAAGCTTTTTCTAGCAGTACAACAGAGTCAACATCAGGAGAAACCTGCGTAAGCAGCGTAAAATAGTCTTTACCCGCAGCTACTTTTTCGCTGGCAAGTTCAGAAAGAGTATCTAAATCAGCAATAGACTCTGGAATAAACGCACTTAGGCGCTCTCTAAAATCAACTTCTTTCCAAAGCGCTAATGTGTCCTTTGCCGAGAGTTTACTTTTATTATTTAACGCATGCTCAATTAAGGTGAAGTAGCGTTTACTAAAAAATAAATCAACTAAAGACAGTGGCGTATCTATGGTATTTTGTGCAGCCACGCTTGCGTATTTCTCAAGGCGCTGGCACAGCATAAGCACTAAGCTTTCAGGGGTGTATTCATTATCGTAGTAATGGCTTTTAACCGCACTAATATACGCTTGTGCGTCTTCGTCATATTCAGAGATATGTTGAAAGTAACATTCTTCAAATGGCTCCAGCGGGGTTAGCCATGCCAAATAATAAATAGGTGGCAGCACGGTGGTGCATACACCATCGTCTTCATTTGTAGAACGACAAGCAGGCCAAGCTTCCAAAGCATCTAAAATAAAGGCACCGTTTTGTTCTACCAGTCCTTTAATAAGTAATGGGTATTCCTTTGGCCAAATCAGTACATTTTCCATTAAAACAACACAACTCCAGTGTGGCTTGGGGGTGGTAAGTTATATCAGTTTTAAGCTGACACCACGCTTAATCAAAGTGCCGATATTCTAGCACACCTTTGTTTTGCTGCTAGCGCAAAATTACGCAATAACAACAATCCTTTAGGATTATACCAATTCGCTTAATTAAGTGATTTATTTTGAGGTAGAAAACCGTGTGATAGCAAAGCAAAAATTTCGTTATTTAGTTGTTCTAAATGATTAAGTATTACTGTGGATTGGTATTGTCCTTAGCAAAAATATAAAAACGGCC
>NZ_JACJDN010000792.1:0-1549 GCF_014163565.1 Pseudoalteromonas sp. SR45-5
TATCTTGTCGTTAATTATTGGGTATTCATACTTAATTAACTTACAAAAAAATGCATTAGATGTGCAATCCGATAAATTTATTAAGGCTGTGTCTCTTGCTTTGAGTGCCGACAGGGATTTGTATCAAGCAAAGGTTGCTGAGTTAAATTTAGTCGTACATAACGACAATAAAGAAGCTTATTTGCAAAAGCATAAAGAAAATGCCGAGCAAGTAACACAAAGGTTAGAGCAGTACTTAACTTTGTTATCGGATTATCCAAAAGCTATAAATGGGCTTCGCGGTTTTGATGGTGCTTATAATACTTGGTTAAACGCTTCACTGGCCTATATGAATGATAAAACAAATCTAAAAAAACAGTCTCAATCAGAAAAAGCATTTGACGAATTAAGAGCTACGCTTGATCAAGCTGGTGAATTAGCAGAGCAAACATCGGTTGAAGAAGTTCAAAAACTATCAGACACAATTGCTTCAACTAAGTTAACTATGCTTATTTTTGTCATATTAATTTTATTAGTGGCGTGTTGGTTTAGTTACCTTATTCCTAAGCAATTAACACAGCAAATTAACTATGTAACTTCTCGTATTAACGATATAGCCTCTGGTGATGGCGATTTAACTGGCAGGATCGCTATAACGTCTAAAGATGAATTTTCTGAACTTGCAACGCAGTTCAATCGTTTTCTCGACAACTTACAGCAATTAATTCGCGATATTTTAGAGCAATCAAAAGAACTAAGTGAATTAGGAGGTGAGTTAAGTCAGGTTGCAAATAAAAACAATGCTGTAAATCAAACGCTCAGCCAAGCCTCTGAGTCAATAGTAAGTGCAGTGCATGAGATGAGTGTAGCAAGTAGAGAAGTTGCAGGTGTTGCTCAGCAATCATCAACAGAAGCTGATAAATCGTTAAATTTAGCTCAGCAAGGACTAACAGCGGTTGCGCACTCTAGTTCTCGTATTATTTCTTTGTCGCAAAATATGGAGCAAGCTATGGCGCGCTCTACAGAGCTACAACAAAGTTCTGATAACATTGCCAAAGTACTTGAGGTTATTCGTGCAATTGCAGAGCAAACCAATCTGCTGGCGCTTAATGCTGCTATTGAAGCCGCGCGAGCTGGTGAATATGGCAGAGGTTTTGCTGTGGTAGCAGATGAAGTAAGAACATTGGCTACACGCACGCAAGTAAGCACAAACGATATTCAAAAAATGATAGAGCAATTTGCAACGAGCGTAGAACAATCAATTAAAGCGATAGATGAAGGTAAGCAATTTGCAGATGATGCGGTTGGTTCGTTTAGTCAAACTAATGATGTGCTTAATGCAATGCAAAGCTCGTCTACTAAAGTAAATGATATGGCGATGCAAACAGCGCAAGCGACTGAAGAGCAGACAACGGTTGCAGATGAAATAAGTCAAAACCTATCATCATTAAACGATCAAACTTTAGAAGGGGGGGCGCTTGCTCGAACTACTGAGGATGTATCTAAAAAAATGGAACAATTGACTGATGAGCTAAATCATTTAGTGCATCGATTTAAAGTTTAAATAAGC
>NZ_JACJDN010000793.1:0-1546 GCF_014163565.1 Pseudoalteromonas sp. SR45-5
CATCAATTTTTTGAAAACGACGTACTAATGCACGGTCTTTCTCAAAAATATTTTTATACTCATTGTAAGTAGTTGAACCCATACAACGTAACTTTCCACTTGAAAGCAGTGGTTTAAGCAAGTTTGATGCATCCATAACGCCACCAGACGCTGCGCCAGCACCTATTATGGTATGTATTTCATCAATAAATAAAATAGACCCAGGTTGTGCCTGAAGCTCTTTTAATAAGCTTTTAAAGCGCTTTTCAAAATCGCCACGGTATTTAGTACCTGCAAGCAATGCCCCCATATCTAGTGAGTACACAACTGCATCTGCAATTACTTCTGGTACTTGCTCGTTCACAATACGGTACGCTAAACCTTCAGCAATAGCTGTTTTACCAACGCCCGCTTCACCAACAAGTAATGGGTTATTCTTTTTACGACGACACAATACTTGTACCGTACGCTCTACTTCGCTGTCGCGCCCAATCAGTGGGTCAATATTACCTTCACGAGCCTGAGCGTTTAAGTTAGTTGTAAAGCTGTCTAGCTTACTTGCTTCTTCGTTTTGAACTTCTTGCACTTCTTCATGTATATCATCGCTGTCGTCGCCTAGTTCATCATCAGCTTTTGAAATGCCGTGCGAAATAAAGTTAACAATATCTAAGCGCGATACATCATGCTTTTTAAGTAAATAAACAGCTTGGCTCTCTTGCTCAGAAAAAATAGCAACCAGCACATTGACACCCGTCACTTCGTTTTTTCCTGACGATTGCACATGAAACACAGCACGTTGTAATACACGCTGAAAACCAAGCGTTGGCTGAGTTTCACGCTCTTCTTCTAAATCTGGGATGACAGGTGTTGTTTCGTCAATAAATTCTAATAATTCGGTTTTTAAGCCTGAAAGATTAACACCACACGCGTTTAAGGCTTCTCCTGCAGAAGGATTATCTAATAGCGCAAGTAAAAGGTGCTCTACGGTCATAAACTCATGACGGCGAGTGCGCGCTTCACGAAACGCGGCATTTAAAGTGAGTTCTAAGTCTTTGTTTAGCATTGGCAACCCCTTACTGAGATAATAATTTATACCACAACAATCGGATGTTTGATCACCCTAATTGGTATTTATACCAATTGTATTAAATTGGTATTATTCCTGCTCACAACTACAAAGCAGTGGATGCTCGTTATCCCGTGAGTAACGGTTAACTTGTTCAACTTTGGTGTGGGCGACATCGGCGCTATAAACACCGCAAATACCCTTACCTTTTTCATGAACCTGAAGCATCACATCGGTTGCTCTATCGCTATCCATATTAAAAAACGTCGTTAAAACTTCAATTACGAAGTCCATCGGCGTGTAGTCGTCGTTATTTAAAACAACTTTATATTTTCGCGGCGGCTGTAGCTTTTGCTTTTCACTGTCGCGAACTGTGTCAATAACACCTGAATCTTTCATACCACTCATAATTAAATATAGTCTTGTCTTTGTAACTCAAGCAAACTTGAATAAAAAAATAAATAAAATGTTAAAAAATAACTCAAAACACTTGACTGGTTG
>NZ_JACJDN010000794.1:0-1544 GCF_014163565.1 Pseudoalteromonas sp. SR45-5
TAATAAAACGCTTTTAGTAACATGATCTTTTTTCACTTAAATTTTTAATTTTATTGCACAAAAATATACATTCGTGACTAGACTTTAAAAGGTAAGCACCTTTTTACAGCGGGTTTCGGAGGTTATTATGACGATTTTTGAGCATTACCAAGCACGATACGAAGCGGCACAGGAAGAAGAATACAGTATCGCTGAATTTCTTGAGATTTGTAAAACCGATAAGTCTGCCTACGCCAGCGCACCAGAACGCCTACTCATGGCAATTGGCGAACCAAACATGGTAGATACCGCAACGGATGCACGACTAAGCCGGTTATTTTCTAATAGAGTAGTTGCACGCTACCCTGCCTTTGCTGATTTTTATGGTATGGAAGACGCCATTGAGCAAATAGTCTCTTATTTAAAACACGCCGCCCAAGGGCTTGAAGAATGCAAACAAGTGCTTTATTTACTTGGACCTGTTGGTGGGGGTAAATCATCCATTGCTGAAAAACTAAAGTATTTAATGCAACAAGTGCCTATTTATTCAATTAAAGGGTCTCCTGTAAACGACCACCCCCTCTCCTTGTTTGATCCTATCGAAGATGCAGACGTACTCAGCAAAGAATACGGTATTAAACCGCGCTACTTAAAAACCATTATGTCGCCTTGGGCTGGCAAACGCTTAAAAGAATTCAATGGTGATATTAGCCAGTTTAGAGTGGTTAAACGCTACCCTTCTATTTTAAACCAAATAGGCATTGCCAAAACCGAACCAGGAGATGAAAACAACCAAGATATTTCAGCACTGGTTGGTAAGGTCGATATTCGCCAGCTTGAGCACTTTGCCCAAAACGATCCTGATGCATACGCCTACTCTGGCTCTTTATGTTTAGCTAACCAAGGGCTGATGGAATTTGTAGAAATGTTTAAAGCGCCTATTAAAGTGCTGCATCCTTTACTTACCGCCACCCAAGAAGGTAACTATAACGGCACAGAAGGTATTAGCGCCCTGCCCTTTAATGGCATGATCCTCGCTCACTCTAATGAGTCTGAGTGGCAAACCTTTAAAAACAATAAAAACAACGAAGCATTTTTAGACCGTGTTTATATTGTAAAAGTCCCTTATTGCTTACGTGTGACTGAAGAAATTAAAATTTACGACAAATTACTTGAGCACAGCGAGCTATACAACGCGCCATGTGCACCGGGTACACTCAAAACATTGGCGCAATTTACGACGCTATCACGTTTAAAAGAGCCAGAAAATTCAAGTATCTATTCTAAAATGCGGGTATACGATGGCGAGACCCTAAAAGACACCGACCCTAAAGCGAAATCGTATCAAGAGTATCGTGATTACGCAGGTGTTGATGAAGGTATGACGGGGCTCTCTACCCGCTTTGCGTTTAAAATTTTGTCCCGTGTGTTTAACTTTGATACCACTGAGGTTGCTGCAAATCCGGTGCATTTGTTCTATGTGCTTGAGCAACAGATAGAGCGCGAGCAATTTTCAAGTGAAATAGAAGAGCGTTATTTAAGCTTTTTAAAAGGCTATTTAATTC
>NZ_JACJDN010000795.1:0-1543 GCF_014163565.1 Pseudoalteromonas sp. SR45-5
GTGTTACTTTATTATTTTTTAAATCTTTTAACTGTATTTGGCTATCGCTAAAATAAGCTGCAAACTCACCATTAGGGGCAAGGCTCGGTCTAAACGGGTAGTTACTTATAATTGGAGTTTGTTTACCGGTGTGTATATTTACTGCAAAGTAATCAGCAAAAAAACCGCCGTACATTATTTTTTCTAGGTAGGGGATGTTAGATGAGCCAAGTAAAGACACATCTCGCTGAGGGTTTAGTGCAACCTCGGGCATGTTTGGTGTACTAAGTTGCGCAACTTTTTGCGAGTTAACGTGATACACCGCACTGTAATGGCGATTTTTATTAACTTCGTTCCATTGATGCTCTTCACGTGGTTTTATTTGCGCATCGTTGTTGTGCCATACATTAAGACCTTTATGCTCACGTATGGTATCAAAGTCGTACAGTGAGGCTTCGTCGGTATATTCTTTAGTTTTTACTTTAGCTGCTAATTTAGGATGGTTTTCAAAATATAAGCGCTCGCCATTTTCTGACCATTCAAGGGTGGCTGTTTTCCCTAACGTCCATGCTTTATTAGGTGAATCTATAGTTGAGAGCTTCTCGTTTTTATATAGCTGTAAAGTGTAGCTTCGGCGGCGCGTGTCATCATTTACATAGTTACCCAATGTAAACGCTGCAATATTGTCAGTGGGGTGCCACGCTATTTTATTTGCGATTACGCCCGGTTCATCAATTAATACGCTGCTATTAAAGTCACTGAGCTCAATTAACGCTATTTGGTTGTTATTACCATCGCTGTAACTTTGACTCACTAATAGCTGGCTGTTAGCTGAGTTAATAGCGTAGCTAAATACGTTTTCTATTGTATGAGTGCGTTTATCAGATAAATTTACGATAACAAGCGCATAGCTCTTATCTTTTTTATCGGGCGTGATAGCGTTGTCTTCTTCGTTTTTAGTGCTATCGGTTTTATCTTCTACTTTTGCGTCATCGTCTTTTTTATTTAAACGATAAGCAAGCCACATACCGTCATCAGATAACGTGTAATCTTTTACATTAGCAAAGCTTTGTTGGGCACCTGATTGTGTGTTTACGAGTACCAGATTGTTTTTAAGTGTGTCTTTTTTTTTGGTTGTTTCTTTTTCAAGTAAGGTAGGTACTTGTGTAAAGGCGACCCAGTTAGCGGCTTTATTAATATGAGGCTTAGTGCCGCGTTCTACTTCTGCGATGAGTGTATTGCTTTGTAGTGAGTAAACTTGACCAGTTGCATTTCCACGATACGGCGTTGCACTAAAAGTGAGTACTTGACCATTGTCAGATAGTTGTGTGCTTTTAGCTGATTTAAAACTAAATACGTCTTTAAATTGTAGCGATTCTTTGGCGTGTATGCCGGTGCTAGTTAAGCTGGCAACGAGTGCCGTGCTTAATAAGGTGAGTTTTGTTTTCATTATTGATTCTCGTATTATGACATTGTTTCATTGTAACGAGTTTGGTTCATAATTCGAGCGGATCAGATAAATGGCAGCTACATACGACAAAACGACCCGCAGGTCGTTTTTTAG
>NZ_JACJDN010000796.1:0-1541 GCF_014163565.1 Pseudoalteromonas sp. SR45-5
ATTATTTGAACCAGTTAACGAAATATACCAGATCCGCATTCATATTTATAAATTATTTGTAAAGTTTCTATAATAATCACCTAAGGTAAATAAATAGTACCCTAAGCTTATTTAGATCTTTATTGACATTGTTGGCAACTCTCCATACATTAACCGTATGAACATATTTATCTCTCGCACTTTTTTTTCGTTTTTTAGCTTCTTTATATAGAAGAGGCTTCCCTGTTTGTGAGATAAAATCAATCGAATAGTAAAGCCTCCCAACCGGGAGGCTTTTTTGTTTTTGCTGTGTAATAACAGCCTACTTTTGGAATGAGGATACCAAAATGACAAATGATGTATTAAATGCACTAAGACACGATATAAATGAAATAGACTCCGACCTACTCGTGTTATTAGCTAAACGCCGTCGCATTAGCCACGGTGTGGTTGAATATAAAATCGCCAACAACAAGCCAATTCGCGATGAAGCACGTGAACTCGCGCTTCTAGAAAAATTAATTGGTTATGGTAAGTCACTGGGTTTAGATGCTTACTACGTAAATAATGTGTTTCAAACTATTTTGGAAGATTCAGTTTTACACCAACAAGCAATGTTACAAAAAAACCTTAATCCAGACGCACTGAGTGAAACACACCGTGTAACTTACTTAGGTGGTCAAGGTTCTTATAGCCAGCTTGCATGTCATAAATACTTTAGTCGCCGCCCTGGTAAATTAATTGAAATTGGCTGTACATCGTTTGACGAAATAACAGGTAAAGTAGAAAACGGCCAAGCTGATTTTGGTTTATTACCGATTGAAAACACAAGCTCTGGTAGCATTAACGAAGTATTTGACTTATTACAGCACGCACAAGTCTCTATTGTTGGAGAAGTCACTCACAGTGTAGAGCATTGCTTACTCGCAAACCCTGATACTGAACTTAGCCAACTAACAAAAGTATTTGCACATCCACAACCATTTGCACAGTGCAGCCGTTTTTTACAGGGCTTAGGTGATTTACAACATGAAACTTGTGACTCTACATCAAGCGCATTGCAATCAGCTCTAAACACACCAAATAGTGCTGCAATTGGCTCTGCACAAGCAGGAAAAAATGTCGGCCTTGAAGTCATCAAATCAAATCTTGCTAATCAAAGCGAAAACCATAGCCGCTTTATTGTTGTTGCGCGTAAACCTCTGCAAGTGTCTAACCAAATTCCAACTAAAACTAGTTTAATCATGTCGACAAAACAGCAAGCGGGCTCACTAGCCGATGCGTTGATGATTTTTAAACAGCATAAGATTAATTTAGTAAAACTTGAGTCGCGCCCAACTCCGGGCAATCCGTGGGAAGAAGTATTTTATGTAGATCTTGAAGCAAACTTAGCTGATAGCCAAGTAAAAGAAGCGCTAGAAGAACTTAAAGAACACACCCAATATGTGCGTATTTTAGGCTGCTATCAAAGCGAATCATTACAGGCAGTAAGCGTTAATACCTAATACACACTTTCATAAAATAAAAAGGGCCGATATCGGCCCTTTTTAGCAAAAAGTGAC
>NZ_JACJDN010000797.1:0-1540 GCF_014163565.1 Pseudoalteromonas sp. SR45-5
TCTATCAATACTACGATAGATTTGTTCTGCTCTGCGGCGTCTCTAAACGTAACAAAGTAGCGATCGCGAACTATTTCATAAGCTTGCGGGTCGAGCTCACCAGCCCTATGCTCAACATCATCTACTAGACCTTTATTTTCACTATTATCTATATCAACCTCAAAATACTTTTTTAGCAAAGGAAATAGATCTTGCACCATTTCACTTGAAAAAAAGCCAAAAGAACCACTTATGTTAGCATCCGGCCCAATTAATTGATGAGGATAGTAATTGAAAGTACATACTGGTAGTAACCCTTGACCACCAACCACTGCATCAAGTAACTCAACACCAGGAATAAAGCCACGCATGTTTAGCTCTATAGATTGCCATCTAATAGCTTCATCTTGGGTTATATCTAACAACTCTTGATATTTTTGCTCATCACTTAAATTCAGTGTTGTGGGATAAACATCTTCATCAACAATAAAAAGATTAATTACACTACTCATCATTACCTCTTAAAATTAGTGGTGATAGATTTAATCATTAATTAAATATAACGGTAAATAGAGTGAATCAGTTTTACACTGCCAGCCACGCATATCTTTACCCAATTTAGCCATGCTAAGCGCATTTAATGACATGACTGCATTTCCATCTTCTTTGAAGTCACCGTATTTACACTCATCAGCGTGCCACGCAATGACTTTATCTATGCTTGATTGCCATAACAAATCATCACCAATAGTAAGACCTTTAATCGCCTCGATAAGCGGAACAATGCATTGTTGTACATCCTTATCTTTAGTTGATTTAGCCTCAGTAAGCGCATTTTCAATTTCTTCTTCCGGCAGTACTTTACCTGTGCCTATTTTAATTAGTAAGTGATCATATAAAAAAATAGCTTTTTTAGTCACGCTGCTGGTTGTAAAGTCATCTGCATGAGCTCGTAATTTGCTTATTATTGAGTCATCACCGAACAACAGAGCGACATTTAACTCACCTTGGATTGTCCACTCATTGTTGTGTCCTTTTAATTCAGGATCAAAGCCTGTTAAATAAGCAAATGGCGCTGCTTTTTTTAAATAACACTTAGCTTCTTCACAATCTTCTAAAACGTAGTGTGCATATGCCAACTCTTGGTACTCTTCAGAAAGTATTTGTGCTGCTTCTTCTTTATCTTCTTGAGAAGCTAACGGATCGTTAATATCAGCAAGCCTGACCTCAATTACCATAGGTGAATCTTCAAAAAGCTCTTCAAATTCGAAATCATAATTATTAAGTTTTAACATTCTTATTCCTTGAACGTAAATCTAAAATGCATTTAGCAGTCTATTAAATATAACGGTAAATAGAGTGAATCAGTTTTACATTGCCAGCCATGCATATCTTTACCCAATTTAGCCATGCTAAGCGCATTTAATGACATGACTGCATTTCCATCTTCTTTGAAGTCACCGTATTTACACTCATCAGCGTGCCACGCAATGACTTTGTCTATGCTTGATTGCCATAAATAATCATCGCCATTGGTAAGGCCTTTAATCGCTTCAATAAG
>NZ_JACJDN010000798.1:0-1529 GCF_014163565.1 Pseudoalteromonas sp. SR45-5
TAGGTAGTTTTTAGCCTCACGATATTTTTTAGAACTAAACTTTTTAGCCAGTAGCGTTGCAGCTTCAAGTTTCATGTCGGCTACAAACTTAGGGTTATTTTGTGTTTTAGCTATACCTATTACTTCTTCTAAAAAGTTAGCTGCTTTGTAAGCTGATGTTGTGTAGTTAGCTTTTCCGAGCAGTGCATCAACTGTTTCTATTGATTGTTTGCCGTGATTAGCCGCTAAAATAGTATGTGCTTCATCATAAAGTGCAAAACGTTGTTCGTATAGCTCATCGCCGTAGCCTTTAATAGCTTTAGCGTAGTTAATAGCTAAGTTAGCAGTATTGTCGTCGCTTTTACCGTAAACGGCTTTACCTGATGTGTAAGCAAGTTTGGCAGCTTGTTGTACGTTTTCGTCTGCTTTAACTGCTGCTAAATAGCCTTGGTATGCTTGGTTAAATACCGTTTGAGGATCGCTTGCTTGGCTGGCGAATGCTGTAGTGCTTAAAGTTGTTGCGCTTAAAGCAGACAAACTTAAACCTATAAATAAAGCGAGTTGCTGACGTTTCATAATAATCCCTATCGTTGTTTAAAATACAAAATACCAAACGTGCCTGCAGGTGTCACTGATTAAGGTAAATCAACGTAAATAATATTGGCGGTTATTTGTATTAATTTATTGCTTAACAATCATTGAAAATAACGCCTGTCGTCGCCATATATTTGCCATAAACAGTCTTGTACTACGGTGTATTTATCCTATTTTGTGATACTATCACTTTATTGTCGTGTCGTAGTTATTTAAATATTTGGATTTGTCGTGGCGCAAGTAAGAGCAAGAGTCCAGCTTAAAGTTGGCAGAAATAGTGATATCCCTGCAGAAATAATCTCATTTACTGATTTAAAAGATGGTAAAGAACATATTGCTATGGTGTTTAACAACGCCGATACAGAGCAAGATGTACCGCTAATTCGTATGCATTCAGAATGCCTAACGGGCGATGTATTTTACTCATCGCGTTGTGATTGCGGCGAGCAGCTAAATGAATGTATTGAAATGATGCACGAGCAAGGCGGTATTTTATTGTATTTACGCCAAGAAGGCCGTGGCATTGGTTTATACAACAAAATTGACGCTTACGTATTGCAATCGCAAGGTATGAACACCTACGAAGCTAATAATCATTTAGGCTTTGCTGATGATTTGCGTGACTTTTCGGATGCGGTATTAATGCTCAATGCGCTTAATTTAAGTCACGTTAAATTAATGACTAATAATCCTAAAAAGCTTAATGCATTAAAAGATGCCGGTATTAATGTTGACTCGGTTGTGGGCACACATGCGCACATAAAAGCGGGTGTTGCGGGTAATAAATCGTACCTAGAAACAAAAATTAAGCATGGCGCGCATATGTTAGATATTAAGAAAATTAAAAAACCTTAATCATTTAATTACGTTTCGTCTATTAATCCCCCCTTACGCCAAGTTATACTTGGCGTGTTTCGTTTTAAATTAAGAGCAAGTATGTCTACACAATTACGAAT
>NZ_JACJDN010000799.1:0-1529 GCF_014163565.1 Pseudoalteromonas sp. SR45-5
TTTGTTAATTCGCTTTGATTAAACAAACCAGGGCGTGGACCAACTAAGCTCATCTCGCCTTTTAAAACATTCCACAACTGTGGTAGTTCATCCAGTTTTGTTTTACGTAAAAAGCTACCAAACGCTGTAATTGAAGCTGTGCTTGCTAAGTGGCTTGCAACAGATGCAGTGTCTACTTTCATTGTTCTAAACTTAATTAGAGTAAAAGGCTTTTTGTGCCTCCCTACTCGCTCTTGCATAAAAATTGGGGAGCCGGTATCAAATAAACCGATTATGTATAAAATTATTAAAAATGGCATTGCTATAACTAAACCAAACAATGCAAAAATAAAGTCGAGTGTTCTAATCATGTATATCTCTGTTTAGCAGGGGCATAGCTGCATTTATTGTGTAGGGCGGTGTCCAATTTAATAATTGAAACATATTGCTCGAATCTACTTCTAAATCATCAAATAATTGCTTACTTAATGTTGTTTTGCCTAATAAATTAATAGCAAATCTCATTAAAAACACAGGGACAGGAAGATGCAAAAGAGTTTTATGAATACCATTTGCAATTGAAGTCGAAAACTCCTTAGTAGACACAACTTGACCATCTGATGCTAAAAATATTTGTCCTGCAGCTTTTTCGTGCTTTAAGCACAAAAAAATAAAATCGGCTAAGTTTTGCACTGAAATAAAGCTTCGTTTATTTTTAACTAAGCCGAAAGGTAATATACCAAATTTATTAATCATTTTTAACAACAAGCTAAAGCTACCAGGCGCTTCTTTTCCATATACTAAGACAGGTCGAATTATAACAACTTCTAGACCAGTATCTTTAGAGATAGCCTGTAGCTCTTGCTCAGCGTTATATTTTGACCTTGCATAATCGTTATGCGGGTTTGCAATATCTGTAGGTTTAAAAGGCTCTTCGCGAGAATTCAAACCATTTACACCTATAGTGCTAATAAATATAAACCGCTTAATATTAGCCTTAGATGCTTCGTTAGCTAAATGCGTCACTAATTTAGTATTATATAGTGTGTACGTTTCAGAATCTGTAACGGCTTTATGGGCTACACCAGCTAAATGTATGAATGACTCACATCCAACTAAGTGCTCAGCCTTAACATCAAACAAGTCATCATATTTAATGTACTTATTTGATTTTATGCTTTTTCTTGTTAGTGCTAATACTTCAATGTCATTAGGGCAGCCTATAAGTAACTCTTTACCTATAAAACCAGTTGCACCTGTAACTGCTACTTTCATATTAACTCTCTATTTTTAATAACATTAATCACTACTTTATTTTTCGAGACAAAAGATAGACTAGGTAAAGCAATTTTTGCGGGAGTAATCTAGGTAATGAGCGCACTATAAAATAAAAATACGATTTTACAGCATACTGAGGAAATAATTTAGCTTTTTGCTTAGCAAGCTTAGCCTCGTATGTTACATACTTTAAGCCAGTACGGCGCGACATCATTTCTTTACCCGCACGCGCCTTCACAAGGGTTTGTTGGATATTGTATCCCTTATGACCG
>NZ_JACJDN010000079.1:0-9992 GCF_014163565.1 Pseudoalteromonas sp. SR45-5
TACAAAAAAACTAAACTTTATTTTATTGGTGATGGCTGCCCATGTGGGCTTGAGCGTAAATACTGTTTAGGTGCAGTTACTGTAGCGCCAAGCTCTGCAGCTGCATGCCACGGCCAGTGCGGGTTATATAAAATGCCACGCGCTAGTGCTACGCCATCGGCTTGCTGCTCACTAATAATATCTTCGGCTTGTTGCGCCTGTGTAATTAAACCCACCGCTATAACAGGCATTTTAACCGCTTCTTTTATGGCTGTTGCAAACGGTACCTGGAAATTAGGTTTAACTGGTATTTGTTGCTCTGGGCTTAGGCCCGCCGTACTTACATGAATAAAATCACAACCTAGTTCATCAAGCGCTTTACTAAGCACTATCGATTGATCTAAATCCCAGCCACCTACAACCCAATCGGTTGCCGAAATACGCACACCCACTGCTTTATTACTGGGGAATACCGCTCTTACCGCTTTAAACACATCAAGTAATAAGCGCATTCTGTTTTCTAGGCTGCCACCGTAGTTGTCATCTCGCTTGTTTGAAAGTGGCGACAAAAATTGATGTAACAGGTAACCGTGCGCACCATGAAGCTCGATTAAATCAAGGCCGAGTTCATCAGCGCGTTTAGCTGCACTTACAAAATCTTTAATTAGTGAATCTATGTCAGATTGGCTCATTGCTTTTGGCACTGGGCTGTTAGCGTCGTACGCAATTGCCGAAGGTGCGAGCGTTTGCCAGCCATTTACATCATCAGGTGCAATGGCATCGCCACCGTCCCATGGTTTTTCAGTTGATGCTTTGCGCCCAGCATGCGCTAACTGAATACCAATAGGCATAGGGCTGTATTGCCTTACTGCTTTTAGGCTTTTGCCTAGTCCTTGTTGGGTTTCGTTATTCCAAAGCCCCAAATCGCCGTAGCTAATACGCCCTTCAGGGTTTACTGCTGTTGCTTCTAAAATAAGTAACCCAGCACCGCTTAAACTCAATTGGCCTAAATGAATAGTATGCCAATCGCTAGCAGCGCCATTGTTTGCTGAATACTGGCACATGGGTGCAATAATAATACGGTTATCTAACGTTACTTGCCCAAGTGATAAAGGCGAAAATAGTTGGCTCATTGTTAATCCTTAAAAACACGCACAAAAAAGTGCGGACAAAATAAAAAAGAGAATACGAAGCGGCAATCAAACACGCTCACTCAATAACTTAAACTGTCACTAATAATGGCGACTTAACATCCTTAATGGGGATCAAAATACACTTTAATAGTGCTAATAAAAGTATAAGTAATGACATTATGAAATATTAATTTTAATGTAATAATTTGTTTAACGAGCACGTCATAACACCACCTTTAAAATACGAATGACTATTTACCTTTAAACAAGGGTTTAATTTTTAATCTAACTGTACCTAATTACACTAAGCCATTGCCTGTATTGCCTATTAACTAAATAAAAACCCCGAAAATAAGCTATATTTATTCTATAAAAGTGAATTAAAATTCAATTTAAATATTCCCAGCTACTTCACTCCCTGATAAACTGCTTAACTTAATTTACTAATGTAAAACATTTGAACTGGGGATCACTTTTTATGTTTAAACCAAGCTTGTTAACCTTGGCTATTTCGAGCGCTGTTTCTAGCGTATTTTTATTACCAAATGCCGCTCTTGCTCAAGAAGAAGAAGTTGCCGCTAAAAACAAATCACTCGAAGTAATTGAAGTTACAGCAACAAGGCGCAGCGGCTCTGTGCAAAATGCACCGCTAAATATTACCGCTCTTGATGCAGATATTATGAAAGATCAAAATATCAATGAGCTTGCGGATGTAGCGCGCTGGGTACCTGGTTTAACAATTACTGATCAAGGTGGCCGCTCAGGCTCGCCTATTATTGTTCGTGGTTTAAATACAAATTCTTCTGGTCCATCGTCAGATGGCGGCACAGTATCTACTTATATAAACGAAATTCCAGTTTCGGTAGATATGCGCCTAGTAGATATTGAGCGCGTTGAAGTATTAATTGGGCCACAAGGCACCCTTTATGGTGCAGGCACATTAGGCGGTGCAATTCGCTACATGCTTAAACAGCCTGAGCTTGATTTTACATCGCTTGAAGTATACGGCGACCTATTTCAAACAAAAGAAAGTGACTCTTTAGGTGGCGAAGGCGGCTTTATATTTAACCTTCCTATTATTGAAGATAAATTAGCAGTTCGTGCAAGCTTAAACGTATATGAAGATCCTGGTTTTATCGATTACGGCTACGTAGTACGCGAGCCAGGCGTATCGTTGCCAGATCCAGATTGGAGCGATAGCTCAGCAGTTAATAACAACCTTAAAAATGTAAAAGACGCCAACGGCGAAACCACCACTACTGGTCGTATTTCTGTTCGCTTTAAACCAAATGAATCGTTTGAAGGTACGCTTAACTACTTTTACCAAAACCAAGACAGCGAAGGCCGCTCGATTGTTCATTACAACAGCCTTAATGCAAACAACGGTTTAAGCGACGTAATAGGTAAATACGAGTCGGCTTATCGCTTTGAAGAACCTCGCGAGAAAAAAGATCAATTACTAAGCCTTGAGCTAAAAGCCGACCTAGGTTTTGCAGAGCTGGTATCGGCTACTGGTATTTCGAGCTTTGATGCCGACGGCCAACGCGACCAAACAGACTTACTTATTCGTCTTGATTACGGCTATGAAGAGTTTCCTTCGTTTTCATCTTTCACGCGTGAGATTGAAGAAGAAGACACCTTCACC
This sequence comes from Pseudoalteromonas sp. SR45-5, assembly GCF_014163565.1. Lineage (NCBI taxonomy): Bacteria > Pseudomonadati > Pseudomonadota > Gammaproteobacteria > Alteromonadales > Pseudoalteromonadaceae > Pseudoalteromonas > Pseudoalteromonas sp. SR45-5. The sequence continues at coordinate 2,758 of NZ_JACJDN010000079.1, forward strand.
CAAGAGCTGCGTTTAGTATCGCAAGGCGATAGTGACATAAACTGGATTGTTGGTGCGTTTTACAACAAAATAGAAACGGATGCTTCTAGTAAAGAGTTTACGCCTGGCTTTGGTGACTTTGCAGTAGAAAACTTTGGCGCTTCGCAGTCTCGCCCAGATCAACTTGAGTACTTCTCGGTAGATCGTACCGAAATAACAGAATCAGCTTTATTTGGCGAAATAGGCTACCAAGTAACAGAAAAACTAGACGTAACTTTAGGTATGCGTTTATACCAATACGACGTTGAATCTGAGTCAGCTGTAGATTTTCCATTATTTAATACCTTATTTGATGACGCAGCACCTGATGCTATTTCATTAAACTTTGAAAAAAATGAAGCTGACGATAACGGCAGCCTCTTTAAGTTTAATGCTAAATACCAATTCACAAATTCAGTCATGGGCTATGTAACGGTAAGTGAAGGATTTAGAATCGGCGGTTCAAATGGTTTAGCACCGTGTCCTGATCCATTACCAGCTAACCAAGCAGGTTGTGGTAGTCCAGAAGAAATGCTTTACGATGCCGATACAACAACAAACTACGAGTTAGGCTTTAAAAGCACCTGGTTTAGAAGCCAACTTCACTTTAACGCCGCGCTATTTAACGTAGATTGGGATGATGCACAAATTGCAGGTGCTACTGATGTAGGCCAACTACCGTACTTATCTAACGCAGGTAGCGCTAACGCAAAAGGGATTGAAATATCTACCCGTGCCATTTTATCTGACTCGTTTTCAGTTTATGCAACCTATGCTTATACAAAAGCAGAGCTAACATCAGATGCACCATTTTTGTTTAATGCTGATGGTACCGATGGCGCAGAAGACGGCGACCGTTTACCAGGCTCTCCAGAACATCAGTTCTCAATGGGTGTAAACTATCAAACAGATGTATTTAACGACAAAACGCTTGATATTAACTACGGTTTAACCGCGCAAAGCGATGTAATTACAAGAGTTGGCTTGCATGACAATGGCGAAACACTACCAGGTTACAGCTTAAGTAATATATCAGCTAAATTAACAGCTGATGCATGGTCAACTACCCTATATGTTGATAACCTATTCAACAAATACGCGGTTACATCCGTTCGTCGTTCAGATGCCGATATAACATCAGCTAATGGCGCCGACATACAACGTAACTACGGCCATTACATTAATCGCCCGCTTACGGTGGGTGTTAAATTTAACTACAAATTTGAAATATAGTTTATAGTAATTTTTAAACAATGTTCTAAGGCTCAAATTTATTTGAGCCTTTTTATTTTCTTTCACAAAATAATTACCAAAAACCATGCAGCCAAATTTAAAGCAACTTCATCAAAGCGCAATACACTCCCTAAACCAAGGTAAAATAGAGCAAGCACACAAAGCCCTAGTGGAGTTAGTTACACTCAAACCAGACTTTGCTGATGGGTATTTTTTGCTGGCAATGGTTAATTTAACTGTTGGGCAAATACACAAAGCAATAAAGCTCATCGAAAAAGCCCTCACCCTTGGCCAAAGTATTGAATACACCGCGCAACTTGCTAAATGTTACGCACTTACTGGCGAATTACAAAAAGCAAAAAACACCGCACTATCGGTGCCATTAAAGCAAATAACTAAAGCACTTGATGCCGACACACTCGGCGTTGCACTTACTCAAGCAGGTATTCACGAGCAAGCACTTAACTACTTTGAGCGCGCTATTACACTGTCTACAGCAGCTAACAAAGCTCAACCTCAGTTTTATTATAACTACGGTGTAAGTGCTAAGTTTTTAGGGCTATTTGATAAAGCCCGACACGCTTTTGAAAATGCCATAGCGCTTAACCAGCTGCACCATCAAAGTCATTTTGCATTAAGTGATTTAACTAAAGTAAGTACACAAAACAATCATATTGAACGCTTAAAAAACGTGTTTGAGCAAGTAACAAACCCCGATGCAAAACTGCATATTGGCCATGCTTTAGCTAAAGAGTATCAAGATATTGGTGAGTTTTCAGACGCTTTTAACGCGTTAGAGCAAGGTAAAGTAGTAAAACGTGCTGTACAGCCGTTTGATCATAAAAGCTCAACTGAGTTATTTGAACATATTAAACTCTTAAGTGAACAGCACACACAAGCGCTGACACAAGGTAACCCAACGGCAGAGCCTATTTTTGTATTAGGCATGCCCCGCTCTGGCACCACATTGGTAGAGCGTATTTTATCGAGCCACAGCGACGTGCAGTCAGCCGGTGAACTGCAAGACTTTGGCTTAAGTGTTAAAAGGCTCAGCCAAACACAAACACCCCATGTGCTCGACACTCAAACACTCAGTAAAGCCTACGAGCTTGATTTTAATCAGCTTGGGTCAACCTATTTAAACGCAACACGCGTAATAACAGGCAGCCATAAGCACTTTATAGATAAACTCCCGTTTAACTTTTTTTATATCGACTTAATTACCAAAGCCCTGCCAAACGCTAAAATTATTTGCATGCTACGCGACCCAATGGACACCTGCATTGGTAACTATCGCCAGTTATTTACTATAAATAACCCCTACTACGCGTACTCGCTCGATTTACTCGACACTGCCAAATTTTACAGCCGCTTTTACAAACTCATGCAGCACTTTAGCGCCCTGCATAGCAATATAAAATTAGTAAAATACGAAGAACTAGTCGCCCAGCCCGAGCAGCAAATAAAAGAGCTAGTTAGCTTTTGTAATTTAGAGTGGCAAGCACAGTGTATAGACTTTCACTTAAACACCTCACCGGTCTCTACTGCAAGTAAAGTGCAAGTACGCCAACCACTTAACAACAAAGCAATTGGCCGTTGGAAGGCATTTAAGCCCCATACTGATGAGGCTGAGACCTACTTAAAACAACAAGATATTATAGGATGAAATATCACTTCTATTTTATATAAATTCGCTTAATTAATTTATAGTCAGGTAATTACTTTTTAAAATAAATATAAGCACTGTGACGATCAAACTTACACAGTTGCCAATGCTTACTGACAAATATTGATAGAAAAGGAATAATATAAATGGAATAAAATTCAGCTAATGTTCCCTTGAAGGGGCCACATAGTGAGTGGTATAGTTACTAAAGGATAAAAATTAAAGGATTAAAATGTTAATATTTAAAGAACTAAACTTAGTAAATATAACAAGGTTAACTAATAGTGTTGGTCACGGTGCTAGGAATGCCCCACTAGATGTTTTAGTACTACAAAGGCTTTTATTAGGTACCACAAAAAAGTATTTCGGTAAAAAAGTACTAAAGCCCGATGGATATTATGGTAGTAAAACTGAAGAGCAACTAAAGCTATTTCAATCCGCTGCATTGGGTAATAAACACCCAAGTAAAAAAGTTATACCTGATGATTTAACTCACAAAGCACTTGTAGCCTCATTAAGTCAGAACTTTCTAAAAAAGCACAAAGAAGCTGCCCTTTTAAATTAAGTTCAAGTTATTGATTATGAACACTTCATTAAAATATATAAAAAGCAGTTCCCTAATGAGCAAGCATTTAATGATCTAAAAAAACTCTTGATTGAGTGTGTAATGGATCCTCACATTACCGATATCCGATGGATTGCTTACATGTTAGCGACAGTAAAACGTGAGTGCGGACGTACCTGGAAACCAATTAAAGAGTGGGGAAAAGGAAAAGGTAAGCTGTATGGTAGCGTACACGATGTTCCAACTACTTCAACTGTAGAAAAAAACATATATTACGGAAGGGGTTATGTACAATTAACATGGGATTATAATTATAAAAAGGTTGGCGATGCTTTAGGGCTTGGAGATAAGCTCTATATAAATCCAGACCTAGCACTTAATCATAAAATTGCATATGCAATAATGTCTTATGGCATGCGAGAAGGTTTATTTGCTAAAGCGAAGCTAGGCCAATTTATATCAGGTGCAACTTCTAATTATATTGGAGCTAGGAGAATAATTAATGGTCAAGATCACGCTTTAGAGATTGCTAATGACGCTATAATTTTTGAGCGACTATTGAAAGCGTCACGAGGTACATTTGAATTTGAAAAGTTATTATTCTCAACAAATGTAGCGTTAGCTTAATACACATATACTTTTATGGATTAACTCTTGGTGAAATTAAATATGACCTTATTTGTTATGATCTTTTTATTATGCTCGCATGTTAATGCCGCTTCACTCAATGCAGATATTAAGAATAATAAACCCTTAAAAATGCAGATACCCTCTGGTCAAAAGTTGCCTCTAGATTTTGAGCTATTAACTCAAAAAAAGCTTCTTGGCTCACTAAATAAAAACGACAACTGTTCTATCAAAGACGAACATCATAACAATCGATTTGTCTCAGTTTTTAAGCTAAGTTCGGGTGATAAATTGCTTGCATTAGCTTGCAACACTGGAGCATATCAAGACAGTTACTTGACCTATTATGTCAAGACGTTAACTAACATGGCTTACCCCATAACTTGGTCAGAACCTACTTTTATTGATAATAAGTGGGAGCTAAAGCAAACTAATTTAATTACCGGCAGTATTGAAGTTAGTGAAATAGGGAATGAATTAAAGTCTCTGCGCTTATACTCTGCTTTTGGCTCTTGCGGTTATAAGGTCAATTACACCATTTCGTTCCCACAACTGATTAATCTAAAACCTAATTTAATACATGCAGACAACGATTGTGGTAATGGCATTTTAGTTGACGAGTGGCCAGTAATTTCCAATTCAAAATAACATCGCTAGTAATTATATTAAGGTCATATACTAATGTGATAAATGCCCCCAGTATGGGGGATTTATCTTTTTTAAATAGCCGCTTTTATAAACTCATGCAGCACTTTAGCGCCCTGCATAGCAATATAAAATTAGTAAAATACGAAAAACTAGTCGCCCAGCCCGAGCAGCAAATAAAAGAGCTAGTTAGCTTTTGTAATTTAGAATGGCAAGCACAGTGTATAGACTTTCACTTAAACACCGCACCGGTCTCTACCGCCAGTAAAGTACAAGTACGCCAACCACTTAACAATAAAGCAATTGGGCGCTGGAAAGCATTTAAGCCCCATACTGATAAAGCAGTGGAGTACCTTTTAAAACAAGGTATTAGTATTGAGTAAACGCTTTATTTTACCGGTGAGAGACGCCAAATAAGAGGCTTTGTGTACGTGTAGGTCGGATAAGCGAAGCGCCATCCGACACAGTAAAATACCTTGCCAATTATTATCAACATTTTATGTTGTGCAGTGGCGGAGAATGCCAACAGCAGATATTACCTTTCAAAGCCTTTAGTGGGACTGCTAAGCCACCATTGCAGTCATTGAGGTTTAAGTTAAAGAGCCAATAAAACTAACACTTCACTTTGTCATCCATTGCTCTACTATGTATAACCAAAATCAGGATGAAATAAGGCCATACATTTCTGTTATTATGAAAAATCTATTATCCATTCGTTCTTATAGCACAAAACCAACCCGTCACTCACATCACTTTAATCAATTGGTTTTACCTTTACGTGGTGTCATAAATATATGCGTTGGTGATTTCAATGGTAAAGTTGCGCCAAGTGAATGTGTTGTAGTTAAAGCCAATGAAGAGCACTTGTTCACTGCAGATACTGAAGCTAGATTTGTAGTTGTGGACATGAAAAACCTACCCCTAAATATTTCATCTTCTCACTGTATTGTTTTTGCAATTAACTCATCCCTTAAAAGTTACTTAACCTTTATCGAAAACCAATTAGAAAATAAAGTTAATGCTCAATTAGAACAGGCGATGTTTGAAATGTTCAGTTTACTGCTTGCAGAGCAACCTTTATTGCCAAAAGTAGATAACCGTATTGGTACAGCAATATCCTTCATAGAGCAAAATATTGCAGAGCAACTTCACATTAAACGCCTGGCTGAATCTGCTTTTCTAAGCGAAACGCAGTTTAAGAAACTATTTAAGCAACAAACAAATATGACTGTGATGAAATACGTTACCAAACTTCGTATGGAAAAAGCGCAAGCTTTACTAACACACACAGATTATCCACTATCAATCATTGGTGAAAAAGTAGGCTACAAAGAGCCGTCAGCCTTTAGCCGAAAGTTTTCACAATTCTTTGGCCTACCACCTAATAAATTCAAAAAGTAAACTTAGTCTTTATTGTCAACGATAGCGTCTTAATTGTTAAAAACTCCTTTCATCATTAGCATACAATTTCTGTATTGAAATAATAAAAAACAGGTATCACTATGCAAAGTCATCACGGAAGTTTTAAAGGTGTAATTGCTATCATTATTGCTAGTTTTTTGTGGGGAACAACAGGCACCGCAGCAAGCTATTCCCCTGATGTGAGTTCGTTTGCAATTGGTGCATTCTCTATGGGAATAGGGGGAGTGCTACTTGTTATTACAGCACGAAAAACGTTATTTATAGATTATAAGCTCATGATTTCACAGCCTAAGGTATTACTTTTAGGTGCCGCTTCTGTCGCTATCTATCCATTAGCATTTTATACTTCAATGCGTTTATCAGGTGTTGCAATTGGCACTGTAGTTTCAATTGCTACGGCACCTTTTTTTGCTGCAATCCTTGAAAGCCTAATTAGTAAAAAAAATATATCACTGGAATGGGTACTGAGTTTTGTTATTGGAGCTATAGGTATTACTTTATTAACGTTAGGTAGAGATCAGAGTAATGATCCTTCATACAGTATTAATCAACAGAGCCTGGGTATTCTTTTGGGGTGTATTGCTGGATTAACCTATGCAGGTTATTCATGGGCAGCAAGGAGTTTAATTGAAAGTGGAGTTCATTCGAAATCGTCAATGTCAGGACTGTTTGGTTGTGCTGCTTTATTGTTACTCCCTTCATTATGGTTTACAGGTGATAACTTATTTTCAAGCGCAACCAATGCATTGGCATCTTTGTATATGGCAGTAATTCCAATGTTTTTAGGATACTTATTATTTGGTTTTGGCTTGAATTATATAAATGCAAGTAAAGCGACATTAATTACCTTAATAGAACCATTAGTTGCAACTGTTTTAGCCGTTTTCGTTATTGGTGAAAGGTTTAAGATAATTGGTTGGATAGGTGTGGCTTTGGTATCACTATGCCTATTAATGCAAACCATCAAACCTCAAAAGCAATTAAAAGTACCTATTAAATCTATGTAGCTTAAGAGCATTGACAATGCTTTTAAAAGCTTACCATAGGGTATAATTCATT
>NZ_JACJDN010000007.1:0-23169 GCF_014163565.1 Pseudoalteromonas sp. SR45-5
TACATTTATTATCTTGATCTAATCCATTTAATAATATAAAACGTAACAAATAGTTAACCAAAAACACTAAAAGAGAAACAAATGAAGAGATCTGTCGTCTTACTAATTGCTATACCATTATCGGCATTTGCAGTTTATGGGCTATTTTTTAATGCAGATGAAACGGGCGAACCTATCGCGCCTGTTGCTATTGATTTTGTTCCTATTGATTTACAAAAAACGCGCAATACGCATCCCCCTGCACCTATTGATATGAGTAAAGATCCCATTACCGTTAAACCCATTGTTGCCCCTGACAACAACTTACCGTTTGAAGAATTTGATGCCGTAAATCGCTTATCAGACAAAGCAAAGCAAGTGCTTATAAACGCAAAAGTTTTACCTACCGACTTACATAACGAGGCCTATATTGAGTTTGATTTAAATTCTTTACAGGCGTTAGAGACTGGCGAAAACTTTGATTTAGCTATTCCGCAAACAGCCGAAACATTCACCGCAGAAGTGACTAATGTGGTTGAGTCTGAAAATGGCGATAAGAGCATATTTGGTAAAATAGTGGGTGTTGACGGCCGCATGCATAATACCGTTTTAACGGTAGGTAAAGATGCCGTATATGGCCAATTTACTGCACCTTCTGGCAACTATGTATTCGAAAGTAAAGGTAAGTACGGATGGATTGCAGCAAAACGCGATTTATATAAAAGCCACATAGAGCATGAAGTAACCGCACCAAAGCCCAAATCAGATAAAAGCATCGATATATTTGCACCAAAAATTGATGGCTAACCAAAAAGTATAAAAAGCAATTAAAGCCGCACTATAAGGCAGCTTTAGTGTGTCTGCTTTTTATGATCTCAACCAAGTTAAAAACAGTTCCAACCACAACAAGAGTAAGGAAATACAATAATGAAAAAAGTAATCACAACAACCGCACTGGCTGCGGCATTATGTGCAGCAAGTGTTGCGCAAGCAGAAACAATCGATATCGGTATTTTATATACCGACCAATCAGCTGCTGCAACTAGTAATATTGACACTAAAATAAATCAACTAATTGCTTTTAGTAATCAGGTATATAGCCAAAATGGCGTTGATATAACACTACGCTTAGCTGGCAAACAAAACTTAGGTGACTACGCAGTAACGCCGTCTGAGGATTGGTTAGATTCGGTTACAAATAGCAGCTACGTAGATGGTTTACGCAGCGATTGGAAAGCCGACATGATTGCCGTATTAGGTACTGGCCAAAGTGCTGGCAATGGGCTTATTTCATGTGGTTTAGCATGGGTTGGCCAAGGCACTAATGGCAATCTATATAGCTCAATGAGCAGCCGTATGTACTCAATCACTGCAATTGATTGTGGTGCAACTACATTTGTACACGAACTTGGTCATAACCAAGGTTTAGCGCATTCACGCAAACAAGGTGACACATCTGGCGGTGTATATGTAGATGGCATGGGTCACGGCGTACAAAACGAGTTTGCAAGTATAATGGCTTACCCGCACGTTTACGGTAGCGCAACTCAGTACGATTACTTCTCTAACCCTAACTGGAGCGTAAACGGTATTGCATTTGGTATTACAAACCAAGCGTATGCAATTCGCACGGTTACTGCTACAAAAACAAGTATTGCTAACTTTAAATAAGTAGCGCATTAAAAAGTGGGCTAAATAGCCCACTTTAAAGTTTTAACATGTTCTTCCCTGCAGAGCGCTTACGCGCTCTTATAGATTAAGCTAATGCACAACCACTTTTTGCTTAATTGCTGGCATTAATGTTTTACCATTGCCATCTACTTTATTTAACAATTTAAGCCCCATCACTTTTGCAAGTACTGGGTAAATATCAAGGTTACTCACTTCTTTAAGGCTTATACCTTGTTTAAATGCAGGGCCTACAGCAATAAATGATGCTGCCATATCCTCGGTATATGCATAACCGTGAGTCCCTAAATAGGTTGGTTTTTTACCATTGGTAAATACCGCTGGCGCTGTAGTTTGCACCACAATATCGCCTACGCGAGTGCCTTTATTGTAATGGTACGCTGCTAACTGCTCGTCAGTTAATACTGTATAACGACCGTTTGCTGCTTTTTGTAAACGAGCTTTATAGCCGGCTATATCCGCATTTATTGCATCGGGTTGAGTGTATATGAGTAAACGTGGACCGGTGTTTTTAACTAAAAAGTTTTCATCTTGAGGCAGTGTGGTTACATCAATACTTTTATCTGGATCTATACTCGCCATACCATGATCCGAGACAATAACTAAGTTTACCTCTTGCTCTAATTTACTTAAGCGAGTTTGTAATTGCCCCATTAATTCATCAAGCTGTTTAACTGCATCTCGCGTTTGTGGTGCGTCTGGTCCAAACTCATGGCCCATGCTATCAACTAGCGAAAAGTAACTCGCAATAAAACGTGGGCGCTGTGCTTTTGGCAAACTTAACCATTGAATAATTTGATCAACACGGCTTTGGTAATCGCTGTATTTAGAATAGTGATAAAAGTAATCTGGTGTCATGCCGTTAAATAATGCATCTGACTCAGGCCAAAAATAAGTAGCCGATTTAAGCCCCTGCATTTTTGCTAAATTCCAAAGCGGAATCCCCTTCACCCAAGTGCTATCGCCCAATGCTTTGCCCATGCTGTAACAGTCGTTTTTACGCGCTTTATCACAAAAGCTATTATCAACAATGCCATGGTTTACCGGCAGTAAGCCCGTAATAATAGAAATATGGTTAGGAAACGTTTTAGTTGGATAAACAGGTATTAGTTTTTGTGCGCGAACACCGCGCTCGGCCATTGCTTTTAAATTTGGTGCGCCGTGTTTTTCAATATAATCCCAACGCAGGCCATCAATTGATACAAGCACCACAGTTTGCTCTTTTGCAGCAAATGCGCTGTTCATTCCTAACATTAGGCAAATTGATACTGCCTTTAAAATCCACTGTTTCATTATAAACACCTATAAATGCACAACAATTACTCAAAAAATTATTTTAAAGCAAGTTGTTACTTTATGATACAAACTGATAGATTAAACCCTGTATATTAAAGACAAATGACTATGTGCTAAAAACTATGCCAGTCATCAATTGTAAAAAGGATAAGTATAAAGATGACCATAGATTTTAGTAAAAAAATAACGCCAGCACGAATGTATCGCACAACCTCCAACTTACAAATGGCGCTAGAAAGCGACCGTGGCCGTATTATTAACAGTGCCGCTATTCGCAGGCTGCAGCAAAAAACCCAAGTGTTTCCGCTTGAGCGTAACGCAGCTGTTCGTTCGCGCTTAACTCACTCGCTTGAGGTACAACAGGTTGGTCGTTTTATAGTGCAACGTATTTTTGCAAATTTAAGCTACCAACAACAAAAAGATTACGGCTTAACCGACCTAGAACGCCCCCTAGAAAGCTTAGTAGAAATGGCCTGCCTAATGCACGATATAGGCAACCCACCGTTTGGACATTTTGGCGAAGCTGCAATAAACCACTGGTTTAATAACAACCTAGCAAGCGTAACACCCGAGCGCTGCAAAGAGCCCAATACCGGTATAGGTGTTGTTTTTAAACACCTTGCGCTTGATATTTGTAACTTTGAAGGCAACGCTCAAGGCATACGTATAATTCATTCGTTGCAAACGCTTAATTTAACTTACAGCCAAAGTGCTGGTATTTTAAAATACACTCGACCTGCAGGGCTTGATACAAAAGATATACCGCAAAATAAAAACTACTTAATGAAGAAAGTGGGTTACTACTACAGCGAAAAAAACTTTGTTGAAGCGCTACAAAAAGAGCTCACTATTGAGCCATATTGCCGCCATCCAGCAAGTTATATAATGGAAGCCGCCGACGACATTTCGTATTGCCTAGCCGATATAGAGGATGCTGTTGAAAAAGGGATCATAAGCACCGAATTCTTATGTACACAGCTTAAAAGTCATTATAAAAAAGCACTCATAAACCTAACAATAGACGACACAGAGCACCAAACTTTTGTAGATAAAGCAGTTGACTACGCACATGAGCGCGCCAAAGCACAACCGTATAACTTTAATAGCGAATTTTTTATATACCTGCGCGTTGCACTTTTACATCCGCTAGTTGGACATGCTGCAAAACGCTTTATTGAAAATATAGAACCTATTTACCATGGCGACTTTAACCAAGCACTTTTAGAAGATAGAAGCCATCTACACGCTGTAACCAAAATGCTAAAGCAAGTGGCACTTGAGCATGTATTTTCAAACAAAGAAGTCGAAAAATTAGAGCTGCAAGGTTATAGAATAATTAATGGCTTACTCGATTGCTACAAACCGCTACTGCAATTGAACAGCGATGACTTTAGGCGCGCTCTAAATGGCGATTCACGTTTATTAATTGAGTCGCGACTTGTAAAAAAGCTCTCTAAAAAGCACTTAAATAGTTACCAACACGCAATAGATGCGATGCAAGAAGAGCCCGATCACTTTGCAGCGTACGAATTTTATTATCGCTGTAGATTAATTCAAGATTATATAAGCGGTATGACAGACCAATTTGCTTACGATGAATATCGCAGCCTTATGGTTATTGATTAGTCGTATTACTCTGGATAATTTTCAATTTTGCGCTTAAAATCAAACTATTAATATTTAAGCGCGCATAACTTTATGATATCAAAACTAATTAGATTTACCCTTTGCTTTGCCCTATTTTATAGTGCGCAAAGTGCTGCATACAACGAAGCTATGTGCATTTTAATTAAACAAGAAATGCAGCAAAATAGTAATAATAAAGCGAGTCAAAAATATCGTAAGGCAGCGCGTGATTACAAAAACAACTGTAATAAGCCAAAAGAAATTCAAGCACAACCAAAGCCACAGATAATAGAGCCAGAGCCGGCGATTATTACTCAGCCACAACCTAAAATTGTTGAACCTGCCCCTGTAATACAACTCACTGAAGAAGCTGTTAAAGATAGCATCAACGAGCAAACACTTAATTTAATTGATGATCAAAAACAACAAATTAACGATCAGCTAAATACCAATAGTAACGAAATAGTAATTGATGCAGAGCCAACAACAGCAGTACCCGAGCAAGTAGTTACAGAGCAAAAAAACGAAGCTGTGATAGAGCAAGTAAAACCGACGACGCCAGAGCAAAACGTTCAACCTACGCCTGTAAAACCAGCACCTGTGTTAACTAAACCAGCGCCAGTTATTGCGCCGCAACCTATAGCACAAAGCCCAAGCTCTTTACTTTTACCCACTTTAATACTTGTTATAGTGGTACTTATTGGCGCTATGATAGTCGTGCGCCTGCGCCGTGCAAAACAAAGTAAAGTGATGGCAGAACCGACTATAGCGGCTCCACCTGAAGTTAAATCAGAAAAAATTGCTACGCCAGCTAAACCTGAAACTACAAAAGAGCCAGAGATTGAGCCTGTCGTCATCAACGAAGTAACTCAAAATAATAAACCAGTTGAGAGCAGCGTAGAGGCAAATGAAGAGCCTTTAGAGCCTACGAACACTACACAAAATGCTGATATTGAACATACACCACCGCAAATTTCAGATGAGCAAAACAACGTAGTTACACAAGTGCAAACAAGCGAAATTGAGCCTACACAAATAGAGCCAGCAGATACTTTAGAGCAAACAAGTACCGCTACGTTTAACGAAGTAAAGCAAAAACCTGAGCCTAATACAGCCGAGTTTGAAGCAGCAGCAAAAACAACCTTAGAGCGTATTAAAAATGCCAGCAGCTTTAATGAGCCAGAAGTACGCGACTTTGATCCAGATGCAAAGCCTGTAAAAAAACAACGTAAGCACCATACTGCTCATATAACGGAGCCTGCGCCAATAGAAGCCGAACATAACACTGTAGAGCCGGTTATTAGTACTCCTGAGCCAGTAACAGCGAGTGAGCCGGTTGTAGATTTACACGCACCAGAGCAAATTGCTGACGCTCAATCGACTACATATACAACAGAGCAAGACTTTAAAGAACCAGAGGTACGTACATTTAACCCAGATGCACCATTACCTGGTGAAAAGCCGATGCCTAAAAAACAAAGCTCAACACCTGAGCAAGCACAAACAACACCGCCAGTTGATGAGCCACAAAGTGAGCCTAAAAAAGCAGACAGTCACAATCCATTTGCTAACTTGTCGTTAGACTCAAGCTGGGATCCTGACTCGACTGAAAAACCCAAAATAGAAGAGAAAAAACGCGCGCCTAAATCGCAAGCATTAATAGATGCAGAAGAACGCGCTAAAAACATGCAAACCAAATAGTAAGTTTTAAAGTAGCGCCTCATATTTGAGGCGCTATTTTAGTAACTAAATAATTAACTGCTTTTTTACCGTATTACTTACACTCTTATCCCATCCTAAAATGCGCTTTAGTAATTAGGAGCTTCGCTCCTTGCGCGAGCAAGTTCAGCGCCTGGCGCAATATTCAAGCTTGAGAGTGTTTTATAAGCTTACAACTTTTTGGCGCGATGAGTGCAGAGCATACATTTAACTGGTGGTATTTTTAGACTGGAGTTTACGGCTACGTTATCCGCAGCCATAAATTAAAGTAACTTGGTCAACATTCCCTAATTAAAAGTCCTAGTTAACAGCCCTAGCGGTACGTTTATTTTTAAGCTTTAACCCTCCAATTAATAACAGTGGCCCTATAAACATGGCAAGGCCATACACGCCACCGGTAACTGCGTATTCTGATTTATTTAAAAAGCTAATAGCGATTAAAATAGCTAACGATGCATTTTGAATTCCAACCTCAATTGAAAGCGTCAGCGAATCAGTTAAATTTAATTTTGAACACTTAGCAATTAACCAACCAACAACCATTGAGCCAATATTAAGCACTATGCACGCCCAAAATACATCGTTAAATGAGCTAACTAATAAATCGCGCTCTTTTATTACTAGTGCGGCAATCATCATAAGCATAAAAAACAACGAGAAGCGTCTAAAAAACGGCTCTGCTTTAATGGCAAAATCACTTTTAAAGTGACGTAACCAAATGCCTATAGCAACTGGCACTAAGGTAATAAAAAATAGCCCTAATGAAGTAGTTAAAATAGAGAAAGTAGCATCGTCTGCTGGGGCAAACTGACTCATAGCAAAGCCAATAATAAACGGTGTGGTTATTATACTAATTGCGGTAGAGGCAGCGGTTAAACTTACCGAAAGCGCTAAATTAGCTTTAGCAAGCTGGCTTACTACATTTGACATAGTACCGCCGGGGCAAGCAGCTAATATCATTAAACCAATAGCGATAGGCGTTGGTAGGTTAAATAAATAACACAGCCCTAATGCTAATAAAGGCATTGCTACAAGTTGACCTATTAAACCCATAACAATGGCAAGCGGGCGTTTAAATAGACGAGTAAAATCGGTTGTTGTGAGCCCAAGACCCATACCAAACATAATAAGTGCAAGGGCGAGTGGAAGTATTACTTCAGTTAATATAGATGCATTCAAATTAGACAGCCTCGTTTGTTATTGTTTTTAATTAGAGTGTTAATTTTTAAGTTAACTGTAACGCCCCTTTACAATAACTAGAAGTATTACTTATTTAAAATAGCAGCCACGTGCTTATCTAGTTCTGGAAGTACATCTTGTTCAAACCATGGGTTCTTTTTAAGCCATATATTATTACGCGGACTCGGATGTGGAAGCACTAAATAATTTGGCCAATACTCACGCCACGATTTTACTAACTCCGTAAGTGGCATTTTTTTAGTCTCTGGTAAATGATACGCCTGCGCGTATTTACCAAGCACTATTGTCAGCTCAATATTTGGTAGTGCAGCCAATAATTGCTCGCGCCATGCAGGCGCACATTCTTTTCTCGGTGGTAAATCACCCGACTTCCCCCTACCCGGGTAGCAAAAGCCCATAGGTAAAATGGCTATATTATTAGCGTCGTAAAATTCATCACGTGTTAGCCCAAGCCATTCTCGCAGGCGGTTTCCGCTTGCATCGTTAAACGGCACACCTGTTTCGTGAACTTTGATTCCAGGTGCTTGCCCTGCAATTAAAATACGTGCGTTTGGGTTAAATTGTATAACAGGACGAGCCCCTAAAGGTAAATGAGGTTCACAGATCACGCATTTACTAACTTGCTCTATTAATTGGTGACTATTCATGTTTATTTGGCCTTAAATGCTTAATATTTATCCTAAATGGCCATTTAGGATAAATGAGTTGGTAAAAAATCGGTTTATTTTAATTAAAACGAGCGTTAGTTAGTAAAATCGTGATCTTTAAGCTCATTCGCGCTACAAGCCTTGTAAAACCTAGTGTTGCTCTGCCCATACAGCAAATTCATTGCCGCTCGGCTCTGCAAAATGAAACCGGCAACCACCCGGAAATTCAAAAATAGGTTTTAATATTGTGCCACCATGGAGTTGTACTTTTTTATACGTAGCGTGAATGTCGTTACTATAAAAAACCAATAGCGCAGCACCGTTTTGAGTTAGCGATTTAAGCGGCGCATTAAAAAAGCCACCATCAAGCCCTTGGCCACTAAACGCCGTGTATTCTGGGCCGTAGTCAGTAAACTGCCAATTAAATACACGACTAAAAAAGACCTTAGTTGCGGGTAAGTCGCATGCAGGAAACTCAACGTAGTTTAGTTTTTCGTGATCGCTCATCGTTATTCACTCTTTATTTTTACTCAGTTTATTAACCTTAAGCTTTACATAGAGCCTGTGCAATATCATTAAATAATATCAGATCAGTATTTTACTAAGTAACCAAGTACGTATAACTTACTTAAAAATTAAATATCACAAATGAGAATAACTATCTTTTGTATTTGTAACATATATAATAGCGCCTTTGTTTTATCCTCAGCTTTAAATAAAGGGATTAATTAACTATGCAGGCACCTTTGCACAGTGCGCCATTCGATAAGGTTAACGTGATTGCGCTTATAGTAAAAAGTGTAAGCAGTTATCGAGTTTTGGTATTTTTACGTTTTTTTATTGCCATAATTGGTGGCTATGCTTTTACCTCTGCAAGCACTGCGTTATTAAGCTTTGTGTTGCCAATAGCTAAACAAGACGCTGTGCTGTTTAGTGTTTCAATCAGCATTTTAATTTATGCCGTTGTATTTATTTATGCCTTTAGTGTTAAATCATTAAAAACAGTGTGGATCAGTATTTTACTAAGTACGGGAGCGTTCATTGGATTGCTTGCATTACTGAAGGGTTGGGTATGAAAGACAGCTTTTTCAGATCGATGACTTGGTTGCACACTTGGGTAGGGTTACTCGTTTGTTGGTTATTATATTTAATATTTTTTGCAGGGACTCTTAGCTTTTTTAGAGACGAAATAACGTTGTGGAATCAACCAGCCATACATAATGTGCAAGCCCAAACACAGCGTATAGAAGCGCAAAAACAACAAATAATTACCGGATTTGATTACTTAGCTAACCATGGAGCTCACTCATCAAGCTGGCGTATTACATTACCCGAGCCACGCATTCCTTATTTAATTTATGGTTATGCAAAACCAAAAGAGCCAGGTCAGCGCCGCAGCCGGTTTGAAAACACACAGCTAAACCCTAATACCATGCAAGAGCTTGAGCCCTTTGTAGATACTAAAGGCGGTAACTTTTTTTATCGGCTGCACTATGATTTACATTACATGGATGCAATAACCGCACGCTGGATTGTGTGCTTTGCTAGCTTTTTTATGCTGATTGCCATTATATCGGGGGTGGTTATTCATAAGCGTATTTTTAAAGATATGTTTAGCTTTAGGCGTAACAAAGGTAGCCGTACATGGTTAGATGCCCATAACTTAAGCTCTGTGCTTGCCCTTCCTTTTCATTTAATGATTACTTACACGGGTATAATTACACTTATATTTATGTTGTTTCCCTACCCTGCGCAAACGTCTTACGATAACGGCATGCGTGGCTTTTTTAACGATGTAACCCCTCGCAACACCATGACCGATAAAGCCCAAGGCGAATCGTCAATGGTGCCGATTCAAAGCATTTTGGATCAGGTTTATACTAAGTGGCCTCATGCAGATATTACTCGCGTACAAGTTAACCAACCAAATATGGCAGCTTCAACAATTACCGTATTGGTAAGCGCAGGTAAAACACTGCGTGACCAAGCACCACGCTTAATATTTAGTGGTGCTACAGGGCAAATGGTCGCTAAAACTGATGACGAGCTAACTAGCAGCAAAGCGCTTTACGAATCACTTAATTCAATGCATACAGGGCGTTTAGCTACGTGGTTACTGCGTTGGTTATACGTATTAGGCGGTATTGCAGGCTGTGTAATGATTGGCTCTGGCTGTATTATGTGGGCTAAGCGAATTCGCGAGCGAACTAAAAATAACGTTAAACCTTCGTTTGGTTTAAAACTAGTTGAGGGGTTAAACCTAGCCACTATTATGGGACTTCCACTGGCAACGTGTGCATTTTTTATTGCTAACAGACTACTTAGCCCAACTACCGCAGAGCGCGCCGATAAAGAAATACTCGCGTTCTTTTTAACATGGCTAGCGGTTGCTCTTTTAGCACTTATAAAGCGCGACACACTGCAATGGCGAGTTGTGGCAGCTATAAATGCTGTTGCATGTTTAAGCGTACCGGTTATTAATGCACTTACAACTAACGGTAATCTAGTTAGCTATTTGATGCACGAACAGTGGGCTTTATTTACTTTTGATGCACTGTTTTTGTTATTTAGTATATTGTTTTTTATACAAACCGAAAAATTACGTACTGCTAAAAACAACTCAAAAATAACCAGCCCTAGTCAATCTAATAACTTTAAAGGGCAAAAACCATGATTGATTTACTTGGGTTTAGCCTATGCCTGCTCAGTTTTAACTGTTTTGCGCTAGCTAAGTATAATCATTTTAAAGATGTATTTAAAAAACGCCCTACAGAATCCCAACGTAAAAAGCTGCTATTAGTTGCTTGGATCAGTATTTTACTAAGCTTGGTGCTTTGTATAGTTACTCAAGATGGATATGGTGCATTACTATTTTGCGGATTTATGAGCCTAAGTGTCTTAATTATAATGGTTTTTTGTAATTTTTTAGTAGGCTACGTGAAGTGGTTTAGTGTTTTAAATAGCGTGTTAGTTGTACTAAGTGGGTTGTTTTTAGCATTAAACTAGCCTTAGTTAGTAAAAACGTGATCCGTTACTTTCCCATAGATTAGGCAAAAAAAATGGCAAGCTATATAGCTTGCCAACAATAGGGGATATTCAGTGTTTCCAATACTTGCTGTCTCACGGCAAGTACACACAATATAACCATAATATATTTAAGTTACTTTACAGTTAAATTACTCTTTTATTACTACTGTAAAGGGGCTTTACATTGTTTATTGCTCAACCCAAATTATTTCATCGGTAGCAAAGCCCAACTCTTTAGCTTTAGTTAAAAAGTGTTCTTTAAGCTCTTTGCTAACCGTTGGTGTACGCGACAAAAACCACAAGTAATCTTTGTTGTAACTGGTTATAAATGCATATTGATAATCGGGTTGGTCAAGCTCAAAAATCACGTAAGCGCCATAAAATGGACCAAAAAACGAGACTTTAAAATGTCCTGTATCGGTGCCCTCAACAAACTTGGCTAAGCCTTCTGCGTCATCCCATTTTTTATCATCCGTTAAATACCCTTTGTTAAGGACCTTTACTGTGCCGTCGTCGTTAATTGAATAAGTCGCGGTAACTTGCTCCATACCTTCTTCAAATGAGTGATTGAGCCGCGCTATTTCAAACCATTTGCCTTTATATTTTTGTATATCAAAGTTTTTAACGGGTGTTATTCCCTCAGGAGGGCTGGTGCAGGCACTAAGAAAAAATAACCCTGTAATAAGTAAACCGTATTTAATAGCCTTCATGTAAGCTCCTTTTTTAATTACATAAATCGTACGTATTATCTAAATATAGATGGATATAAAGTTTGCTAGCCGATTAAAAAAATTTGCTATAGGATCGTATTAATTCTAAAGCAATAAAAATGACCATAGCATGAAAATTTGGGTAGATGCAGACGCGTGTCCTGTTGTTATAAAAGAAATACTTTTTAGAGCTGCAGAGCGTATGAAAATCGAGACTATTTTAGTAGCGAATCACGCAATGCGTATTCCGCCGTCAAAATACATAAGCCGCGTTCAAGTATCGTCGGGATTTGATGTAGCCGACGACGAAATAGTAAAACGTGTTGAAAAAGGCGATTTAGTTATTACAGGCGATATTCCGCTAGCAAGTGAAGTAATTGATAACGGCGGGCAAGCACTCAACCCACGTGGCGAGCTTTATACCACCGAGAATATCCGCTCAATACTTAACGTGCGCGACTTTATGGATACCATGCGCTCAAGCGGCGTAGAAATGAGTGGTGGGCCGCCGCCACTTAGCCAAACCGATCGCCAAAACTTTGCAAATAACCTCGACCGTATTTTAGCGCAAAACAAGGCTAACTAACTTGAATACCCAATTAGTTGGCTTAGGTGATACGCAATTTAGCGTGGCGGTATACGTAGCAAAAGCGCCGCCAATGCCGTTTTTTGAAACACTTGAATGCCTAGAACCGGTTATAAATGAGCAAATAAATACCATAAACCAGTACTGTGGTAATGGTTGGCGCAAAGTGTTTAACGTTTACGCCAAAGTGCTATTTTCCCTGCCAAGTGAGCATTATTCATTTGCTAAACAAGCCCCTACTTGGCAACAATATCGCGATGAGTATTTACTGCAAAAAAACAGTAAAACCGCCCTGCTATTTAGCGCGCCCAACATTACTAGTACTTGCCCTGATAAAGCTTCTAGCAATAAAAACCAGCTACACATAATTGCTGGGCGTACGCACGCTAAAAACTTATTACAACAAGGTAAGTTGCATGCACAATTTGATTGGCTCGACGACGAGTTTGCAATAGACACCAGTAACAACATTATTGTGTGCCCATATTTTGATTACAGGCAATTAAGTAATATAAAAATTGCGAGGTTAAGCGAGCTAGTCGCGCAGCTAAAAAAATAACACATTGTAAGGAACGACCATGGCCGGAATTTTAGAGTTAAACGAATTATTAAAATCAATGCAGCCAGCGCTTAAGCAAGGCGAGTATATTTTTTGTTGCTTAGCAGGCTCACTTGCCGATTATGCTCATTTAGAGCCACTTGCTACTTATGTTGAAGAAGAAGGGCTAACCCTTATTTTAAAAGCTGAAACTGCTGACAAAGCAGGTATTACTTACGAGGGTAAATATAATTTAATTACCCTTAACGTACATTCAAGCTTAGAGGCCGTTGGGCTAACAGCTGCGGTATCTGCAAAGCTAACTGAGCATGGCATTAGCGCTAATGTGGTAGCTGCGTTTTATCACGACCATATTTTTGTACAAACAGACAAAGCACAAGCCGCGATGAAAGCGCTTTGTGAGATTGGTTAGGATTGCTGGCACAACAACGATTTTAGTGACGTGGATATTAGATCGTCGGGTGGCGCTTCGCTTAACCGACCTACAACAATACAAAAGCTGATATTGCTATAGAGCAACATCAGCTTTTTTGTACACATTTGGACTATTTTCGCAGTATTGTTTATCTACTGGCTCAAGCTTAATTTTTTTACCGGCATTTACTACTACGCATTGAGTGTTTTGATCGAGTTTTTGTTTTTGAATTACGGTAAATTCACCTTCGCTGGCAGCGTATAGATTATACTGATATGCATCGTTGCCGCCTTCAAACAATGCGGTAAATAACCCTCCAACTAACCCGCCGATTATTGCCCCACCTATCATTTCTTCTGTATTGCCATCTAAGCTATCTACAAACCCAAAACCAGCTCCTGCGGCTATGCCTGTACCCACTTCTGATGAGAGTGTGACACGTTGCATAGATTCTACCGAGGCGTAATAGCGTTTAATTATTTGATTTTGATCGTTACGGTCAACACCTTGTGATGCGCAACCCGAGAGGAGTAAAACAGCAATTAACGATTTTTTCATGTTGATTCTCTATTTGCTTATGTTGATATAGAAATAGTAAATCTTAAAACATAAAAAATATGTATGTGCTTTGTATGCAGCTGTGAGAAGTTGTAAATGTATGTATAAAATAAAACACCGAGTAAGCTTACTCGGTGTTTATGTGGCTATATTACTTAAATTTAAAACTATTTTATTACATATCCGCTAAAGCCTAGTGCTTTAAAATACAGCTTCGGAATGCCAAATTTGCACTCGTTTAGTAGTTCGCTAAAGCGCATTCTATCAAGCGGGTAAAACTCATTTTCTAAGTCGTGCCCTGTTTGTGTTTTACCTGTTTCGGTTAAACCCAATTGCGCGCACGTTGTGAGCTGGGCTTCGCGCTCAAATGAAGTTTCGGGGCGCATTAAATCTGCAATAAAAAGGTTTGCGTCTTTTTTAAGACTTCCTTTAATTGCTTTTAATAACTCTTTTTTATCGCCGTTATCTTCTAAAAAATGCATTACTAATAAACATAAAACGGCATCGGCTTTAACCGATAACTTATCAACTGGGCCATTATGTACAACTACGCGGCTTGTTATGCCTTGTTCATCAAATTGCTGCTGTGCGATAGCAAGCATATCGGCTGATGTATCTTGCGCAGTAAATTGCCATGTAGGGTTTAGTGCAGCCAGTGCAAGTACTTCTTTGCCTGTGCCTGCCCCTACTACCAAAATATGCGCATTGTCGCTTAGCGTTGCTTGTAATTGCGCATTAGTGAGCTGATGTAATAATTCATAACCAGGCACTAAACGGGTTATGCGGCTATCGTATTGTGTTGCTTGCTCGCCTGTAAACGTTGGCATTGTATCTCCTTGTTTTCAGTTATGTTGCTTATAAAACTTCAACTGTGGAATATCCACCTGGCTTTTTGGCTACATGCACTTGAGTGGCTACACGCTCGCTCATTTGTGTTACGTGCGATATAACGCCTACTTTTCTGCCTTGTGCTTGCAAAGAATCCAAAGCGTCCATTGCAATGCTTAGGGTTTCACTATCTAACGTACCAAACCCTTCGTCAATAAACAAAGAATTGATTTGTACTTTGTTAGACGAAAGCGATGCTAAACCAAGTGCAAGCGCTAGCGATACTAAAAATGACTCACCGCCCGAGAGCGTATTAACAGAGCGTTGCTCGTCAGCCATGTCGCGGTCGATAATTGCAATGTCGAGCGTTTGCGCTATGGCGGTTAATTCGTAGCGTTTGTTGAGTGTTTTTAAATGGCTGTTGGCATAGTGCAGTAATATTTTTAACGTTTGTGTTTGTGCTAAGTTACGCATGGTTTTACCCGTTGCATCGCCCAATACTTTATTAAGCAAGTGCCACTGCTCTACCTGTGTTTTAAGCGTAGTTAACTCAGCTTGTTTGCCTTCAAGCGCCTTTGCGTTTTGGTTGTGTTGCTCAATAGCGGTATTAGTTGCTAGTAATGAATTTTGCAGCTGCGTTTGTTGCTCATTTAAGCTGCTTAATTGCGTACTTAAAGCCTCTGCACTTTGTGTTGGCTTATCGCTACTGTTGTGTTTTTCAAGCGTAAGTTGCTGCTGTTTTAATGCGGCATTTGCATCTGTTAACGCTTGAGTTAACTGCTCGTGTTGATTTAAATGCGCTTTAATAGTATCGCTACTTAGCGTTAGTAAAATTTTGATCTGTTCGTGCGTTACGTCGCTGTATTGCGCTTTAAAGTCAGTAAACCACTGGTTATAACGTGCCTCAAGTGTTGCTAGTTCTTGGCTGTTTTCAAGTAAGCGTTGCTCCACATTTTTAAGCGTTATAGCGTGCTCATCTCGTTGTTTTATAGCGTCGTCATAGGCTTTTTGACTCGCTTGAACCTGTGATTGCATTTGCTCTTGCGCACTTGTAAGTTTTGCTTGGTAGTCGTCTGCGCTTATTTGCTCGTTATTAAATAAAGCTAAGCGCTCACTTTGCACAGTGCTTAGTAAATTTTTAGCTTTAACAAGCTCTTCATTAAGTGCTTTTAACGATTGCTCGCTTTTACTAACAAGCGGTGTGAGCTGCTTTATTTGCTCACTAGCTGTGTCTTGGCGCTTTTGGCTTTGCTCAAGTTGCGTTTGAGTTTGCTGATACTGCGAAACCTGCTCGTGCAGCTCGGTAAGTTCAAGCGTATTGGCTTGTAATTGCTGCCAAAAATCACTGTTTTCAAATTGATTATTGAGCGTTGTACCCAGCTCGTTAATTTGCGCACTTAGCTCGCTATGCTTACTCGTTAACTGGTTTTGCTGGTGTGTAAGCTCAAGGTGTTTATTACTCAACTGCTGCTGTACTTGCTGCTCTGCTTTAAGTGCTGCTAGTAGCTCATTTACTTTGGTTTGCAGTGTACGTTGGCGTTTTTGTTGCTCAAAGTATTGCGCTTTTTGCTGCGTTAATTGCTTATAAGTTACTTCAAGCTGATCAGGCGTTAAGTCGTTAAGCTCACTACGTGCGCCTTGCATGGTATTTTTAATGTCGAGCTGTTTGGCTTTTGCTGTTTGTATTATTTGCTCAAGTTGTCCGTGTTCAGCAGTTAATACAGCATGTTGAGTTTGATGCTTATGCAGCTCGCTTTGTGCATGGTCAAATTGCTTTTTAGCGGTATTAAAAGCATTTTCAAAATCGGTAATTAAGTTATTTAATTGCTGATTTTGGTTTACCGCATACGGGTGCTCCGTTGCGCCGCACACTAAACAAGGCTCATTAGGGCGAAGCTCAGTGCGTAAATGCTCTACGTTTTCGCTGGCTCTTAAGCGCGCTTGGTTAAGTGAGTACTCGCTGCCTTTAAGTGCTTGCTCACTGGTTATTAAATGCTGATTAAGTAAAGCATGGGCTTGCTGGCTTTCATTTAGCTGCTGATTAAGTACTTGTTGGCGTTGAGTGCTTTGTTTTAGTTCTGCGTTAAATTGCTTATAACGCTCTCGCTGCTCTTTTAAGTAATCAATACTTTTTAGCTGCGCGTCGCAGTGCTCTGCATTAAATTCATTAAGCTGAGTATTTAAAACCTGCAAAGCAGACTGCTCGCTCGTAAGTAACGCCTCGCACTGCTGCACTTTGTTATTTTGTGTATTTAAACGCTCGCTCTGACCTGCAAGCTCGGTATTAAGAGTTTGGCTTTGTGCAAGGTTTGCAGTTAATTGCTGCTGTGCATTTAAGTAAGTATTAAAGCTTTGCTGATAGTAGCTCCAGTCTTTTGCTAAAACGTTCAGCTGTGCATGCTCATTAAGCCATTGCTGGCTTTTAGTTGAGTCGGTATTAGCGAGTTCTAGCTCGTTATTGCTTTGTTTAAGCTGCTGTTTGAGTTCATCAAGTTGAGTTTGCTCTTTGGTTATTTGCGACTCAGTACCTTTTACACTTTGGCTTTGCAAGGCAATGTTACTGTCGAGCTCTCGCGCTTTAGCTATAACGGGCGCTGCATTTTGTTTTTGCTCATTGGCGTTATTAAGCAGCTCGGTGTGTTTAGTAAGCGCGGTATTACGCTCGTTAATTACCGCTAAATGATCAACACTTTTAAGCGATGTTATTTGCTGATCTAACGCCGTATTTTGATCAGTTAACAAAGTAAAACGGCTGCGGTTATCTTTTATTTCAAGCGCTTGTTTAGCTTGTTTTGCCTGCTCGCTTTGCTCAACGATACTTTCAAGCGCTGAGCTTGCTTGTTGCTGGGTTTGCTGTGCTTGCAGTAAGTTTTGCTCAAGTACTGTAGCTTGCTGATACCAGTTAAGTGCTTTTTCGGTTTTGGTCAGCTCTTTTTTAGTGTGTTCGGTTTGCGCTTTTAAATCGGTTAACTTGGTTTGTTGTAGCTCAAGTTCATCGCTCGTTAACAAAGTATAGCTTTCAAGACCAGCTTTAAGCGCTTCAAGCTTTGCTACTTGCTCTTTATGGCGCTCAAAAATACGCACGCCAATACGGCTAAATTTATCGGTACCTGTTAAGCACTCTAAAAGTTGCGCTCGCTCATCGCCAGTGGCTTTTAAAAATGCAGCAAACTCATGTTGCGCTAAAAGTACGGCACGGGAGAACTGCTCAAAGTTAAGCCCTATTTTACTCTCGACTTCTTTTATTGTGTGGCTTTTGTCAGCTATAAGGGTTTCGTCTGGCAGGGTTACTAAAGTGTGCTCTGCTACTTTAAGTTTGCCTGTTACTTTTTTATGGGTCCGTGCAATTGTATAGCGCGCACGATAAAGCTGTTTATCTTGTCCTAAAAAGTCGACCTCGGCGTAGCCTTCCCATGTACCTCTGCGTAGCAAGTTTCGCGCATCATTAAGCTTAATGCTGTCGCCGTTAAACTCAATTAAGTTACCTTTATCGCCGCGCAGCCTCGCTGTTTTTGTATAAAGGGCTAAACAAATGGCATCTAAAAAGGTACTTTTACCAGCGCCAGTATCGCCTGTTATCGCAAATAAGCCTGCATCTTTTAATGGGGCTTGAGTAAAGTCTATTTCAGCATCAACTATTGAGGCTAAATTATGAATACGAACTGCGGTTATTTTCATAGTTGTTCTTGCTCCGTTAGCTCGTTTATCACGTCACTTAAAAGTGCTTTTAGCTCATCGGGTACGCTTTGCCCTGCCATGTCTTTATCGTTTGCGAATGCTTGTTCTAATAGGTTTAGTGGGTTGAGCATTTCAACTTCGCTTAAATCTTCAAATACGGTGTTGTCGTCATTTTGAGTCGATTGCTCACGTACACGTTCAATACCACAAAATTTAATATGCTTGCCTTCAAGTGCTTGTTCTATTTGTTCTCTGAAGGTGGTGTCGGTATCGCTTGATTTAAGCTTTACACGTAAATAAGGCGCTATTGTATTTTGTGCAGTGTCGAGCGCTTTAATTTGCTCGCATAGTTCGCTTAATGGCACACACTCCCCTTTTGGTAAAACAATTACATCGGCAGAGCGCGGAATGTAAAGGGGGTTTACAGTTGTACTAATATGTTGTTTTTCATCAATAATAAACTCAACAACATTTACTTGGTGCGTGTAGTTACGTTCTGAAAACGACATAGGTATAGGTGTGCCGCTGTAGCGAATAATATCGCTTTTAGCGACTTGTTGCGCTTTGTGTAAGTGCCCAAGGGCAACATAGTTGGCTTGTTTACCAAATACATTGGCTGAAATAGACTCCTCACCACCTATTACTAAGTTACGCTCAGAATCACTTGAGATATCCCCGCCTTTTGCGTGTAAATGCCCCATAACTATTAATGGTGAGTTTTGCTCGTTTATATTAGTAGCTTGCTCTAATGCAAGTTCATAAGCTTTTGCAACGCCTTGAGCATAACTAGGGCCGCTTTCGGTTTGGCTAAGTAAACTTACATCGCTTGCACGTAAAAATGGCATAGCGACGATTACAGCGCGTTTACCATTGATATTTATGGTAATAACAGTTTCATCGGGTGTTGCGACATCAAAGCGCCCTACTACGTGCGTATCAAATTGCGCTAGTAATGGCTGAGCTGCCAAAATACGATTTGCAGAGTCGTGGTTACCCGCAATAATTACTACGTGTAATTGTGGGGATGCCTTTTTGGCGTCTTTAATAAATTGGTAAAGCTGATTTTCGGCGCTAGCGCTTGGAGTCGCGGTATGATAAATATCGCCAGCAACTAAAAGTAAGTCTATTTGTTGTTCAACAAGAGTGGCTAATAACCATGTAAAAAAGGCTTGATGCTCAACACGGCGGTCGTGTTCGTAGAATTGTTGGCCAAGGTGCCAATCTGAGGTGTGGAGGACTTTCATGTCGCGCTCTTAATTAAACCGTAAGAGCGCCAATATACCCAAGGCAGTTAAAGATGCAAGCCTAAGCCGTGTATTACCTTAGGTTAAACTGTACCAAGCTGAAAAAACAACCGGCAACGCTAAAAGTGCCATTAATAATGGAATTTTTAACGTTTTAGTTTGTTTTGCGTGTAGCGCCTTTAATGCATTAGTTTCGTTGCACGCTGCTACTTTATCGATATAAAAATAACCCGAATCGAGATACTGCTTACAGTTATTCTCACTTGCTGGAATCGCAATTAGTTCTTGTTGTTTTTTTAGGATGTAAAAATCCATAAGCCCACCGCATTTCTTGCTAGTAATCGATATTAATTTGAGGATAAATGTGACGAATTTATTTGCCTCAAATAAAAAGGTTGGCGATTTTAAATATAAACTGCACTAAAGATCAACCTAAAATTGCACTATTTATCATTTATCGTAAAAATAGCGAACATTAAGGAAGTTCGGCAATATTTGAGCCAATAATTCAGCTGTTTTCACTGTGTTTTTGTTCAGTAGAGTGGGCTTTTAGCTCATTTTACTTGTTGGAAATTTGAGACACTTATACATAGGATTATTGGTTTACCTGATAATGTTAAAGCAATACTTTTTTAGCAAAGTAGGTAAAATTAATGTGCTTTTTTCAAGCTCTAAAACTTGTATTTAACAGCTCAAAACCATTATTAAAACCCACTTTTGTAAAGCCCCTTTACAGTTTTTATTTATTCGTATTTTGTTACAAAATAATTGTACTTTTCAATCTAATAAACTAAGTGAACATCACCCTAAAAATACGGTACTTGGTCGCTAATTTATTGAAGCTAACTGGTATATTTGTCAAAGTATGCTCACAAAATTATATTAGGACTAACAATGAAAAAAATAGGTCTTACGCTAAGTGCTTTTGTATTGCCTTTGGCAATATCTAGTGCGGTTATGGCGTCTTCGGTTGAGCAAACAAAAGGTTCTTTTGTTGATAAATTTCGTCAATTAGACGAAGCGCTTCCTACACCCAACGTTTATCGTAGTGCCGCTGGCGAACCAGGTGAAAAATACTGGCAGCAACGTGTAAACTACGATATTGATGTAAAGCTAGATGAAAAAAAGCACCGTATTACCGGTAGCCAAAGCATTGAATATAAAAATAACTCTCCGCATACACTTAAATATTTATGGTTACAGTTAGATCAAAATATTTTTAAAAGCGATTCAATTGCCGAAACAACTAAAACGTTTAAAAGCACTTTAGAAAGCCTACCAGCTCAAAAGCCTGCTAAATTAAGTTTAGGTGACTTACGCCGTCAGCAATTTATGAGCGACAACGAACTGGGTTATACTATCAGTGGCGTAAAAGATGACGATGGTAAAGAGCTACGCGTAACTGTAGTTGATACTTTAATGCGCATTGATTTAAACGAGCCATTAAAACCAGGTAAAGAAGTAGAATTTAGCATGAACTTTGCCTTCAACATTGTTGAAGAAGATGCTGTAGGTGCACGTTCTGGTTACGAGCACTTTGAAGAAGATGGCAACGACATATTCTTAATTGCTCAGTGGTTCCCTCGCTTAGCGGCTTATACCGATTACGAGGCATGGACAAACAAGCCATTTTTAGGCTCTGGTGAGTTTACGCTTGAGTTTGGTGATTACGATGTTGAGATTACTGTTCCTGCGGATCACATTGTATCGGCAACAGGTAAGCTTGATAACGCGAGCAAAGTACTTACAAGTACTCAGCGCAAACGTTTAAAGCAAGCTGAAACATCTAAGCGTCCTGTGTTTATTGTTAACGCAGAAGAAGCGCTAGAAAACGAAAAAGAAGGCACCGACAAAACTAAAACGTGGCACTTTAAAGCACAGAATGTTCGTGACTTTGCTTGGGCGTCGTCTCGTAAGTTTATGTGGGATGCAAAAGGTTATCAACAAGGTGGTGACGTTCAGCCTTTAGTTATGGCAATGTCGTTCTTCCCTAAAGAAGGTGGTGACTTATGGAAAAAGTACTCAACTGAAGCGGTAGTACACACAATGGAAGTGTACTCTAAGTATTCTTTTGATTACCCGTACCCAACTGCACAGTCGGTTAATGGCCCAGTTGGTGGTATGGAATACCCAATGATCACCTTTAACGGTCCGCGTACTAAGTTACAAGATGACGGTACTCGTACTTATTCTCAGGCTGAAAAGCGCTTTTTACTTGGCGTAGTTATTCATGAAGTGGGTCATATTTACTTTCCGATGATTGTGAACTCAGATGAGCGCCAATGGACGTGGATGGATGAAGGCTTAAACAGCTTTTTAGATGGTGTTGCTGGTCGTGAATGGGATCCTACTATTCCTTGGGGTGTTGAGCCTCGCGATATAGTGAGCTACATGAAGTCAGAAGTCCAAGTACCAATTATGACTCAGTCAGACAGCGTATTACGTTTAGGCCCTAATGCTTATACTAAACCTGCCGCAGCCCTTAATATTTTACGTGAAGTAATTTTAGGCCGTGACTTATTCGACTTTGCATTTAAAGAGTATGCTCAGCGCTGGAAATACAAGCGCCCTACTCCAGCTGATTTTTTCCGTACAATGGAAGAAGCCTCTGGTGTTGATTTAGATTGGTTTTGGCGTGGCTGGTTTTACACCACAGACCATGTTGATATCTCTTTAGATAAAGTGTACCAACTACGTTTAGACACTAAAAACCCTGATATTGATTACAGCCGTTTACGTGATATTGAAGCAGACAAGCCTACGTCATTATTTGTTGAGCGTAACCGCGCCGAAGGTAAAAAAACATGGGTTGAGCAAAACCCTGATGTTACCGATTTTTATGACGAAAACGACCGCTTTACTGTAACCAATAAAGAACGTAACTCGTACAATAAGTTTTTAAAAGGCTTAGAGCCGTGGGAGCGTAAAACGCTTGAACGTGCTTTAGAAGAAGATAAAAACTACTACGTTATGGAATTTTCAAACCTTGGTGGTTTGGTAATGCCTATATTACTTGAGCTAACATATGAAGATGGCACGACTGAAGAGCGTTATATTCCTGCTGAAATTTGGCGTCGTAATTATAAAAATGTTCAAAAGCTAATTGTTACCGATAAAAACAAACCGCTTGTATCAGTTACTGTAGATCCTAATTGGGAAACTGCGGATGTAGATATTGAAAATAATAACTACCCTCGTCGCATTATTCCTTCACGTATTGAAGTGTTTAAAAAGGAAAAGAGTAAAGCTAAAGTAAGTCGCGATATCATGCAAGATATTAAAACTGAGCTTAAAACTGATGAGAAGAAAGACGAAAAAGATAACGGTGAGGAGCCGCAATAATGCGCTTTTTGCTTATTATTGTTTGCCTTTTAGTTGCTGCGCCAAGTATGGCGCATCAACTAAAAT
>NZ_JACJDN010000800.1:0-1525 GCF_014163565.1 Pseudoalteromonas sp. SR45-5
GGCTTTAAAGCGGCTGGCGGTGTTAAAACTGTTGCCGATGCTAGTGATTATTTAGCACTAGCACGCGCAATAATGGGTGATGATTATTTGCAAGCAAATACATTTAGGTTTGGCGCGTCA
Source organism: Pseudoalteromonas sp. SR45-5 (assembly GCF_014163565.1). Taxonomy (NCBI): domain Bacteria; kingdom Pseudomonadati; phylum Pseudomonadota; class Gammaproteobacteria; order Alteromonadales; family Pseudoalteromonadaceae; genus Pseudoalteromonas; species Pseudoalteromonas sp. SR45-5. The sequence goes on from NZ_JACJDN010000800.1 coordinate 121, forward strand.
AGCTTGTTAAGTGACGTTTATAAAACCATAGGGAAATAATCAATATCTTTGGATTGTAGGTTTATCTAACCGATTAAATTATTAGCAGTTTAAACAATAATGTAATTAATTAATTAGATTTTCCAATGTGGGTATCTTTTAGGCTTGTGTTAATGAACTGCGTAAGTATAATAGGCATCCACTTTGCAGGGGCGTAGTTCCAATTGGTAGAACAGCGGTCTCCAAAACCGATGGTTGGGAGTTCGAATCTCTCCGCCCCTGCCAGTTTTACTTGTTATTTGAGTAGTCTGAGATTAAAAACCGGTTTAAATTAAGTCTGTTTTTAAGTTTAGATTTTAATGGATTAACCCTGCCGTAGTGTAGGGTTGTTGTGTCTGTAGTTAAGGTAATAATATTATGAGCACGAATGTAGAAACACCATCAAGTGCGATGGAGTCAGTAAAGTGGTTAGTAGCAATCGCGCTACTTGCAGGCGCAGTTGTTGGTAATCACATGTATGCAGATCAATCTGTATTACTACGTGCTATTGGCGTTGTTGTTGCAATAGCGGCCGGATTAGCAATTGCCTCGCAAACATTTAAGGGACGTAACTTTCTTGCTTTCGCTAAAGAAGCTCGAATTGAAGTACGCAAAGTTATTTGGCCAACGCGCCAAGAAACTACCCACACGACATTAATTGTAATGGTTGCAACAGTGATTATGGCACTTATCCTTTGGGGATTAGATGGCATTTTATTCCGCGCTGTAGGCTTTTTAACTGGATTGGAGATCTGATCCCATGTCGGATGAGAACGAGAACAAAGAAATTAAGTTACGTTGGTATGTAGTACAGGCCTTTTCTGGTTACGAAAAGCGTGTAGCTCAAACGTTAATTGAACATATTAAAATCGAAGGTCTAGAATCGAGCTTTGGTGAGATATTAGTACCAACTGAAGAAGTTGTTGAGATGCGCGCTGGCCAAAAGCGTAAATCTGAGCGTAAATTCTTCCCAGGTTATGTATTAGTACAAATGGATATGAATGACGCAAGCTGGCACTTAGTGAACAGCACAGAACGCGTTATGGGCTTTATTGGTGGTACGTCTGATCGTCCTGCTCCTATCAGCCCTAAAGAAGCTGAGCGCATTCTTAATCGCCTACAAGAAAATGCTGAAGCACCTAAACCTGCTACATTATTTGAACCAGGTGAAGTTGTACGCGTTACAGATGGTCCATTTGCAGATTTCAGTGGTGTAGTTGAAGAAGTTGACTACGAAAAGAGCCGCGTAAAAGTATCTGTACTTATTTTTGGTCGTTCTACGCCAGTTGAGCTTGAATTCGGTCAAGTTGAGCAAGATAAGTAATTGATTAAAAAAGCTTCGCTAATTTTTATTTAAATTTTGGCATGAAGCTTGAAAAAGGCCGCT
>NZ_JACJDN010000801.1:0-1522 GCF_014163565.1 Pseudoalteromonas sp. SR45-5
TTATTAAATACACTTTGCTTAAATGACTTAAATAAAGAAGGGCGCTTAGCTGTTTTTTTTGGCATAAAAGCTTATACCGGAACTAAAACGTTTTTTAAAATATCGTTTACTTGAGCCTCACCTGACTCATTATGTAAACCTAATCGATGCTGACACACACTTGAAAATACGGCTTGAACATCTTCTGGCATTACAAAGTCACGGCCATCAATAAAGGCCCACGACCTAGCCGCTTTAGCGAGAGCCATACTGGCACGAGGTGATAACGATGCTGCAAACGCATTGCTTGTGCGTGTGTAATTAACAAGCTCTATAATGTAGTCAATAACCGGGCTACTTAAAGAAATTTGGCTTATCTGAGTTTGAATTGCCGCTAACTCTTGTTGGTTAATACGCTTAGGTAATTGGCTGTAATCTCGTTTTTGCATATTCAAAATTAAGCGTTTTTCGGCTTCTTTAGGTGGAAAACCTAAGCTAATGCGCATTAAAAATCGGTCTAATTGCGACTCAGGTAACGGGTAGGTACCTGATTGGTAAAGCGGGTTTTGTGTTGCAATCACAAAAAATGGATTTGGCAGCGTATATTTTTTTCCATCAACTGTTACTTGTTGCTCTTCCATTGCTTCAAGCAACGCACTTTGTGTTTTGGGCCCTGCGCGGTTTATTTCATCAGCTAAAACAACTTGGCTAAAAATAGGGCCTTTATGAAACGTAAAACTGTGCTCGGTAGAGTTAAATACATTAGTACCCAGAATATCAGCAGGGAGAAGATCACTGGTAAACTGTATACGTTGATACGATAAACCTAACACAGCTGACAATGCATGAGAAAGAGTGGTTTTTCCCATGCCAGGCAAATCTTCAATGAGTAAATGCCCTTCGCTAAATAAGCATGTAAGTGCCAGTTTTATTTGTTGTTGTTTACCAAATATAACACTCGAAAGATCTTCTATAATCGCAGTAACAGTACTATGCATGCTAACCTTATTATTATTCTATTATTTCAAGACGCTTCATTACAGTGTCTACTTTTTTTGTATTAAAAGGTTTTGCAATAAAACCTTTAGCGCCCATTTCCCACGTGTTTTGTACGTTTTCGAGACTATTGTGGCCCGAACACATAACAACATGAGTGTGCGGGTAAGCACTATTAATGTATTCCAATATCTCTGCACCGTTAGAGTCTGGTAAATCTACATCTACAAATATAACGCCTGGCGGTTTATTGTCCATAATAGGTTTGGCAGAGCTAAAATCAGCACTTTCTAATATATCTTCAAACCCTAAGTCAGTTAAAATTTGGTTTAGATAATCACGAATTTCCTTAACGTCATCAATAATGAGGATGGGCTCTAGCGGGCGAACAAATTCCATATGTAGGTTACTTCTATTTTGAATACATCTAAGTGCTTTAATACTAAGCTAACCCCATCATAAGCTCAAGAACGTTACTTAAAAAACACCAATAAATAAACTGTTTATAGGTTTGCCCAACAACGTATTTTTAAATGATTATCTGCTC
>NZ_JACJDN010000802.1:0-1520 GCF_014163565.1 Pseudoalteromonas sp. SR45-5
TTTTTATACTCCATTCTACCCGCTTCATCATTATCCAAAATTATTTTTATTTGCGGCCTAAAATCAAGGTCTATTGCCAAATTGTTGTAAAATTGGACTGAACCAGATATTTTTGAAGCACTCCCAGACCAGATTATATTGGGGGCAATCATCTCGTTATGTTCGATCAGTGCCTCTAAGTATTTTTTATCTGTCTCACCTTCCACTATGATGTTGTAAGGTAATAAATTCCACCCATCGTTATTCTCTATACCTAGATGCTCTCTTATACCCTTAGCTTTAGCTGATTCAGATGAAAAAGATTGGGCATGTGTAGATTTTTCAAAAAACGAACGATCTTTTTTCCTAACGTAATTTTTTTCATTCACATCACAGACATACAAATAAGTGTATTCTAAATTATTTAAATCAATAAAATGCTGCGAGTGGGTAGTCATAACTACAGTTTGTTCTTTTTCCCTAGCTATCTTTTTTACAGCTCTAAATAATTGTTTTTGTGCTTTCGGTTGAAGAAATATTTCAGGCTCATCTAAGCCCCAAATGATTTTTTTATTAGCATTTGAGGCAATATAGTTCATTAAAGTCAATAAAGCAGTTCTTTGAGCACCACTACCTTTAGAAGAAATAGAATGGTCATTACCGTCATCTATCGTAACTTGAGTCATTCTGGATACAACGTCACGTAATTTATCAAACTCAGCGAACGTAATTTTGATTGCACTGCTAGAATCCAAAGAGCTTAGAATATTTAACTCTTGTAACTGTTGATTTAGTTCTTTTTGGATATCGTTTAACGCAGCTTGGGCTTGCGCCTGAAATTGTTTTAATGTATCTAAAGGCTTTTGCTGTTTAGCTCTTTTTTTATCAAGCTTGAGCAAACCATCTGAAGCAAAAAGTTCTGACACTAAACTTGGTATATCGACATTATTAGACTTTACATAAAAATACTTAAAGTGTTTTACGATATCTTTAAATGCTTTTTCCGTCTGGGGGAGTGTTTTAGTTTTATCAGAACTAGATATCTTATATTCAATGGTCAGGTCTTTTTTAAACGTGGCTTTGACCGTTATGATCTCTGTTACATTAATACTAAACTTACCTGTTAGCTCAGTATTTTGAAGTTCGCCACCTCTACCATAATAAATATGATGCGGTATGTCAGTTGTTACATCATATAACTCAATGTCTTCAATATGATTGAAAAAAATATTCAGGGCTTCAAGTACGTTAGTTTTCCCAATGTTATTTTCTCCGCAGATAGTAATTGGTTGACCATTAACCACCTTTATTTCAACATTCATAAGTGAACGAAAGCGTTTAATCGTGAAATGTTCGAATTTATAGTCCATTATTTTTTCTATCACATCAAATAAATATACGAGTACATACTACTAATTTTATGAGATAAGTCCAGAATCAGTAGCCGTTATTCAAATTGGGTTTAGTTTATTGTTTTCTGTCTGTAAACAAGGGGGTTATATTTCTTTTTTTGGTAATAAAAATCATGGATCCACCCATTA
>NZ_JACJDN010000803.1:0-1519 GCF_014163565.1 Pseudoalteromonas sp. SR45-5
GCTTGATAGCAAGCTAAAATAACGTACGTTTTGTATTTTTAAAAAGCGAGCCTAGTGCTCGCTTTTTTGTTTTTTTAAATAGAGTTATTAGTAAGTTTACAGCTCTGACCAGTTTGCGAAAAAGCTCACTTTTTACTGAAAACCTATAGGCAGCAGTACGTGTCGGGCAAGTAGCACTTGTATATTAAACTTTACATGCAATCGCTGTGTTACGTGTACGTAAACGTAAGTTAGTGAGATTCTTATATTCATAGTATTTAAAACTTACAAATGACGATTTTGTGAATTTTTTATCTATTCAATAGTTTTAATCCGGTTATTTAATTTAAGCTTGATGTTTTCATTGGTTTTATCATCTGTGAGTATAGCGAACACGTATATGAAGTGATAAAGTCTCGGCAATTTCCAGCGCGCATACCCTCTCACGGGTTAACTATTTCGGAGTATTTTAAGTGGCTGTGTTTAATCGAGTTGAATTTGATAACCATGAACAAGTGGTTTTTTGTTCTGATGAAGAGTCGGGTTTAAAAGCAATTATTGCTGTACATAATACCAACCTAGGTCCTGCAGTTGGCGGATGTAGAATGTGGGATTATGCGAACGACGAAGATGCTGTTTATGACGTGCTACGTTTATCAAAGGGCATGACTTATAAAAATGCAGTTGCGCGCTTACCCTTTGGTGGCGGTAAATCTGTAATTATAGGTAATGCGAAAGAAATTAAATCTGAGCAATTATTTCGTGCATTTGGCCGTCAGTTAGAGCGATTAAATGGCAGCTATTACTCAGCAGAAGATGTAAACATCACATGTGCTGATGTAGCTATCATGAATAAAGAAACTAATTACGTACTGGGCCTTGAAGGTAAAAGCGGTAACCCATCGCCATTTACAGCATACGGTACTTTTTTAGGAATTAAAGCAGCGCTACAGCATCAACGTGGCCATCAAAATTTTGCAGGTGTGAAAGTGGCTGTTCAAGGTCTAGGTGCTGTTGCTTATGGTTTATGTAAACATTTACATGATGCGGGCGCTGAGTTGTTTGTAACTGATATTAACCAAGCCGCCATTGATCGTGTAGTAAGTGATTTTGGCGCAACTGCGGTTGGCATTGATGACATTTACGACTTAGATGTTGATGTTTATGCACCGTGTGCACTAGGCGCAACTATTAACGATTTAACTATACCGCGTTTAAAAGCGACTATTATTGCAGGCTGTGCTAATAATCAGCTGGCAGAATCTCGCCATGGTGAAGTTATTCGTGAAAAAGGCATTTTATATGCACCAGATTACGTAATTAACGCCGGTGGTATTATTAATGTTTATTACGAAACAGCGCCAGATGGTTACAGTGCAGCAGCGTCTAATAAACATGTTGAAGGTATTTTTAATACGTTAACTGAAATCTTTGCCCGTAGCGAAAAAGAGCAAAAATCAACGCATTTAATTGCTGACGAATTAGCGCAAGAGATCATTAAAAACGGTCTGTGATCTAAGTTCTAATTTATATAAGGGTG
>NZ_JACJDN010000804.1:0-1518 GCF_014163565.1 Pseudoalteromonas sp. SR45-5
CGGGTATTGGCCTTTCTGTATGTAGGCGTATTGTGGAGCGCCACGGCGGAACAATTACAGCCCAAAGTAAAGACGGTGAAGGTGCAACCTTTATTATAAAACTACCTGTGGAAGCTGAGCTTTTCACATTGCAAGGAGAGGCTTAAATGCCCTATTCAAAAGTAAAACCGATTACTATTTTAATGGCAGACGACGATGAAGATGATCGTTTGTTAACACAAGATGCCCTTGCTGAAAGTCGTGTACTTAACGAGCTTCATTTTGTTGAAGATGGCGTTGAGTTGCTTGAGTATTTAGAGCGTAAAGGTAAGTTTGAAGACAAAGCAGTTTCGCCGCGTCCTGGACTTATATTACTTGATTTAAATATGCCTAGAATGGATGGCCGTGAAGCGCTTGAAGCTATAAAAGGAAACCCTAACTTAAAGGGAATTCCGGTTGTTATATTAACTACGTCTAAACAAGAAGAAGACATGGTTAAAGGGTATAACTTAGGTGCTGCATCTTACATTACAAAACCAGTAACGTTTGATGGTTTGGTTGATTTGATGAAAACGCTAGGAAAATACTGGGTAGAATTTGTAGAGCTACCGACAACATTTAACGATTAATGGAGATTGTATGTTAGATAAAGTGACTCAGTTGCTGCTTGTAGAAGACGATGAAGATGATTACATACTCACCTGCGACTATCTGGACCAATTGGATTCACACACGTTTAACATTCAATGGATAAGCTCTCCAGAGCAGGCAATTGCAACGCTTAGTAAAAATGAGCACGACATTTGCCTGCTTGATTACCGCTTGGGTGCATCGAATGGTTTAGATGTATTAAAAGAAGCAATTGCCAATGGCTTTAGCGGTCCCATTATTATGCTTACCGGGCAGTCAAACGACGAGTTAGACTCGGCGGCGCTTGATGCCGGTGCAGTAGATTACTTAATTAAAACAGAAATGAGTTCGAGCCGCTTTGCGCGTGCTATTCGTTATGCTTTGGCACGTAAAGATGTTGAAGGCGAGAGAGTAGAACGCTTAAAAGCTGAAGCCGAAAACCGTTCAAAAGATCGATTTTTAGCTCATTTGAGCCATGAGTTACGTACTCCTCTATCGTCTATTTTAGGCTACACCGAACTGTTAATGCAGAGCGATTTTAGTCAGCAAGCTGAAAATGAATTGGGTGTTATTTATCGAAACGGTAAACACTTATTGAGCTTGTTAAACGACGTGCTCGACTTATCTAAAATAGCAGCCGATAAACTGGAACTGACCCTAAGCGAAGTTAACCTTGATAGCATGCTTGCCGATGTATACACGCTAATGCGCGTATCGGTTCTTGATAAGGGCCTTACGCTGCGCTTTGAATCACATCAGCCATTACCTTTGGTTGCACGACTGGATGCAACAAGAGTTCGTCAAATTTTAATAAATCTAATAAACAATGCGGTTAAATTTACCGATAAAGGCGAAATTGTTGTTAATGCGTGGACGCAATGGGTTGATGATCGCGAAATGCTATTTTTT
>NZ_JACJDN010000805.1:0-1518 GCF_014163565.1 Pseudoalteromonas sp. SR45-5
GCTTTTTTGCATGGTAAAGCGGTTGTAGATAAACCAGAAGACTTATATATTCCGCCCGATGCGCTCGAAATAATATTAGAAACCTTTGAAGGCCCGCTCGATTTACTGCTTTATTTAATTAAAAAGCATAAACTTGATGTGCTCGATCTTTCTATTTTTAGTATTACAGAGCAGTATGTAAGTTACGTTGAAATGATGACCGAGTTTCAACTCGAACTTGCCGGTGAATATTTAGTAATGGCTGCGTTACTTGCACAAATTAAGTCGCGCTTATTACTCCCTGTTCACGAAGAGCTTGAAGAGGAAGAAGACCCTCGCGCTGAGCTTATTAAACGCCTGCAAGAATATGAGTTATTTAAAAAAGCCGCCGAAAACCTCGATGATATCCCCCGTGTTGGGCGTGATATTTTTATAGCGCATGCCGCTATGCCAATAAATGAAGACACAAGTCATAACCTCCCTGATATTGAACTTAAAGACTTAATGCTGGCGTTGAGTGATGTTATGGCGCGAGCAAAAACGTTTGAACATCATCAAATTACTGCTGAAGTACTCTCAACCCGAGAGAGAATGAGCCAAATATTACAACAGCTATCGAAAGCAAATTCAGCAGTGGTATTTAATGCGCTTTTTACGCCTGATGAAGGGCGTAGTGGTGTGGTGGTTAGTTTTATAGCCATGCTTGAGCTCATTAAAGAAGGACTTGTTACTTGTTTGCAAGTAAGCCCAGAGAGCTTAATTTATGTCAGCTTGAGCGAGCAATCCACCCTATAAACTTATCTGTTTAATCCTCAACTTTTAAAAACTGACTTTAATTATCAAAGTTCTGTGCGTATACGCACGTAAAGTGTTTGTAAATGTTATTTTCATTTACGGCTATGCACTATATTGTAACGTCATAGCATTATAGGACTTTACACATGTTTAAAAATACACCTTCATCTTACGGACTTGTCGCCATTATTTTACATTGGCTGATGGCGTTGACTATTTTTGGCCTGTTTGGTTTAGGTTTATATATGGTTGAGCTTACTTATTACGATAGCTGGTATAAAGGCTCGCTCGATTTACATAAAAGTATTGGTATTACGCTTGTGGCGGTATTTTTATTTAGAATTTTATGGCGTGCTTTATCTACACAACCTAAACCATTAGGTGAAAGTAAAGGCATGAACCAATTAGCACATACTGCGCATATTGCTATGTATATTATTTTGGCCGTTATAGTTGTTGCAGGGTATTTAATATCAACCGCAGACGGACGTCCAATAGAAGTGTTTACCTTATTTAACGTATCAGCGCTTGATTTTGCATTTGATGACCAAGCCGATATTGCAGGAAAAGTACATTATTATGGCGCGTGCACATTAATCGGGTTTGCAGTATTGCATGCACTAGGGGCGTTTAAACATCACTTTATCGATAAAGATAAAACCTTAATCAGAATGATCAAACCATTAAAGGATGATTAAAATGAAAAAATTATTAGTAAGCACAGCCGTTTCGGTTGCAATGATG
>NZ_JACJDN010000806.1:0-1516 GCF_014163565.1 Pseudoalteromonas sp. SR45-5
TACATGGATGTAAGCAATTAGAATAACGCAGGAGCAGTTATCGAGCACACTAGCTTATAAATCTTGCGCCGCAATTAAATAGCACCTAGTTTGAACAAATTTTTATCCACAAAGATAAACAGACCCTAGATATAAATGCATTAATTTAAATGTTTAAGCGTGCTTTTTATAAGTTAATAGCAATAAATCATAGATTTAAATATTGAAGCTATTGATAAGGTACAAAATTTTGTAAAGAAAATTTATACTTTTTTATATGCATGACTATGCTTGTTTTAATTTGTACATTATTTAGCAATGGATTATGCCCGCATATCTTTTCACTCTTTTGTTAGGTTTAACTGGGCCTCTCCAGTTTGGGACAAACTTACCCACCACAGCTCCTAATAATGCAGTCAACCAAGTCGAGTGTATTTTATTTGAAATGGGAGCGCCTTTTCAGCTCCAAACCTTGCCATGGTTACGTGCACGTCGAGAAGTAAAGTTAGAGCGCTTAGATGGATATTTCACAACCCATTTAATGCCTGAAATGAAAGCTTATGGACGTATATCATCCCCCATTTTTTTAGAAAGCTGGTACTGGTTCACTCACCCAGAGAGCATTAATAAACCAAAAAATAAAATGCGTTATGGTGCAGTAAGAGGAAGTTATCAAGCAAATTTGTTTAAAACTCAGAATATTATTGCTGAGGTAGAAGTAAATTCATTAGAAGAAATAGTAAATGTAATGCACCATAAACGGATTGATAGAATCCTACTTGATTTAGACGATTTTGAATTAGCAGCCTCTAAGCTAGGGATCAATAAAGACGAGTACCAAAAAGAATTTTTTAGATATGTACCTTTGGGATTATTTGCTTCGCATTCACTTATCAAACGCCTTCCTGAATTTATGCAGCAGTTCGATGAAAATATAAATACTTGTGCGCAAGCTCCATTTTCACTATCAAAAAGTGAAGAAACGCAAATACTTGATAGGCTCTACAGTAGCGCTAAAACCTTATTAAACTTACCTAGTTTAGTCGAAGAAGTTCAAATAAGTAATGAGTCTCCTTTGAGTGAGCCTGAAATTATGAAACGAGACCACCTATGGATAAAAGAAAGTAAACACGTTGGGCATGCTGATGCGTTAACTATGCTTGATTTACCGTTATCTAAGGTATTTAAAAAATGGCAATCGCAGTTTAAAGGTGTTGTTACTGAGCTTATATTGACTGATAGCCAAGGAAAAAATATAGCAATAAGTAAGTTAACCAGTGATTACTGGCAAGGAGATGAGAATAAGTTTACTAAAATATTTAAACAGTCAAACGACTATAACTTTGATAGCGTTACATATGATGCATCAACACATCATTTTCAAGTACAGCTAAGTTTTCCTGTTTTAGATGATAATAATAGTCATATTGGAGTGTTGATTTTAGGTGTTGATGTAGAAAAAGCACTCCATTCGTCAAACGAAAAGAGTAACTAACTCGATACCTTTCATAAGTTAGCTAAGCTTTAGAACTTTAGC
>NZ_JACJDN010000807.1:0-1514 GCF_014163565.1 Pseudoalteromonas sp. SR45-5
TTGAGCACAGGCTATTTGCATTGCTGCGGTATCAATTAATTGATCTGCTATATTTTGTTCAATTTTGTGCATTATATCTATGCGCGTAGTGGTTACTTCGTACCATACTTCGCTTAGTTGCGAGAGCGGTTGAGCATTCTCGTCATCGAGTTTTTGCAGTAAACTTCTAAGTTGGTCTACCTGATTATTCACCTGATGTGTTGTTAACGTGGCAAAGCATTTTAAAAGGTGCGCATCGGCGTACTCATTAAAAAAGTCAAAGCTGTGGTTTTGCTCTTGTACGAAATGCGCTAGTTGTTGTTTTTGCTCAGTGGTAAATTTACTCGCTGCAAATGCTTGTGCACCACAGGCGCGCTCTTGTCCTGCATACTCTTTACCTTGCATAAAGTTAAAAAAGGCAACTAACAAACGCGTTATTTTAGGATCGCTTGCGCCATCTGCTGCCTCTAAAATAATATTGAGTAAACTAGCAATTAACTGCGTGAACGACTGCGTAGCATGCACTGCACTAATGTTTTGTTGTGCTATTTGATTGCGTAATTCGGGCAATGCGTCAAGTGTTTGCAGGCTATAGGTAATTAAATTAAATAACCGAGTATGACCAGTATCGGCGTTGTCGTTTATAAATGTTTGTTTAAGAGAATCATAAAATGCAGTTTGTGCGCTGCTGCTTAAAGGAATTTGCTCTTGTAATTGGGTTTTAAATCGCTCGCGATTTGAGGCTAAAAAGATATTACTCATTGCACGTTCTTTTTGTAACTGATGTACAAAATCGCCTAACTTAGTAAGCGAGGCACAACTGTTTTGTAATTGCTTTAGCGCGTGTATTTCTTGATACTTAGCCGCTAATAAAAACTGTTTTGTGAGAGGGTTGCTTGTCGCCATTGGTATTATTCCACACTTTTTTGTTTTTAAAGTGCAACCACTGTTCCAATCATTAATAAATTTCATCATTGAATTTAAAATCAAGCTAATACAATTGCTTAAAGTATTATTTTTATTTGTCACTGTGTTTCTATAATTTAACTTGCCATTACTTTTAACTTATTTGGTGCATTTAAGTATGTTATTGCACACAACTTGAACCCAAATTAAAAACAAAAAAAGCGCCTACTCCTGGGGAGGTAGTAAGCGCGAAAAGTGCATTATTCATTTTACGTCATGCGTTAACATTTACACTGTTTAGTAACTCAGGACTAATAGCCATTTTATGATTTATTACTTCACCAATCATAATTAGGGTAGGGCCTTGAAGGTTGTGTTTAGCATGCTCATTTACTATTTTCTCAAGCGTACTGGTAATTACTTTTTGCTTAGTCGTAGTGGCATTCTCTATTAGTGCGATGGGTGTATTACTTGGCCAGCCCACTGATTGCAAACCGCAGCTTAGCGTTTGTAAGCGCGAAAGCCCCATATAAACCACTAAAGTGGGGTTGTTGTTTGCAGGCATAAACGCGTAATTTTGCCAATGAGGTTGCTTGTTAGGATCGGCAAACTGCGCTGTTAAAAATGTA
>NZ_JACJDN010000808.1:0-1508 GCF_014163565.1 Pseudoalteromonas sp. SR45-5
CCAAAACAACGAGAGTATGTTCAGAAACAAGCCAGTAACAAAATTAGTAATACTAAACGTTTGTCGAGCAGTAAAGTTAAGTGGTTTTGGCCTGCACAGGGCAAAATTACCAAACGCTTTTCTAATAAGGAAAACGGTTATAAAGGTTTACAGATTACTAATCGCAAAGGGGCTTCAGTCTTAGCTGCGGCACAAGGAACAGTGGTATACGCGGGTAACGCCCTTCGAGGTTATGGTAGTTTAATCATATTGAAACATAATGATGATTACCTAAGTGCTTATGCACATAACTCGAAATTACTTGTTAAAGAAAAGCAGAAAGTTAAGGCAGGACAAAAAATAGCAGAAATTGGTAATTCAGAATCTCCGGTCACCGCGCTTCGCTTTGAAATCCGCTACCGAGGGCAAGCTGTCAATCCTGCTAAATACCTACCCTAATTTTTAGGTATTGATAATTGCTCGGGAGAAGGCTTATGGCTAGCGCAGCAAAACTTGACAAACATACTACGACTGACGAAAAGTTCGATGACATCGATATTGATGAAAGCACAGCTCTACTAGATAAAGTAGACGACGATGAAATCTTTGCTAAAGAAGAAGTAACTAAAAATCTTGACGCAACTCAACTTTATTTAGGCGAAATTGGTTTTTCTCCTTTGCTTAGTGCTGAAGAAGAAGTGTTTTTTTCTCGCAAATCACTTCGAGGGTGTGAAGCCTCACGTAAACGTATGATTGAAAGTAACTTACGTTTGGTTGTTAAAATAGCACGTCGTTACAATAATCGCGGCCTTGCTCTACTTGATTTAATTGAAGAGGGTAACTTAGGCTTAATTCGCGCAGTTGAAAAATTTGACCCTGAGCGTGGATTTAGATTCTCTACTTACGCTACATGGTGGATACGTCAAACAATTGAACGTGCCATTATGAACCAAACGCGTACCATTCGCTTACCTATTCATGTAGTTAAAGAGCTTAATGTTTATTTACGTACAGCGCGTGAGTTAACTCAAAAGCTTGACCATGAGCCAACAGCTGACGAAATTGCAGCTTGCCTAGATAGACCCGTTGAAGACGTTACTAAAATGCTACGTTTAAACGAAAGAATTGCATCAGTAGACATGCCTATTGGTGGCGAAAACGACAGTGTACTACTTGATATCATTCCTGATGAAAAAAGTGCTGGTCCTGAAGGCGAAGTACAAAATAATGATATTAATAAACATATTGTTGATTGGTTAGGTGAATTAAACCCTAAACAACGTGAAGTGTTAGCACGTCGATTTGGACTGCTTGGCTATGAGCCATCTACACTTGAAGATGTAGGTCGTGAAATAGGCTTAACACGTGAGCGAGTAAGACAAATTCAGGTAGAGGCATTACGTCGTCTAAAAGACATTTTGCAACAAGAAGGTTTAAGTACAGATAGCTTGTTTAATCAGTTTTCGTAACTAGTTAAATAGTATAAGAGACTATGTGTGTTAAAAAGCCGAAGAATTTATTCTTCGGCT
>NZ_JACJDN010000809.1:0-1506 GCF_014163565.1 Pseudoalteromonas sp. SR45-5
TATGGCCAGATACAGTTATTTCGCCAGGTACATCTTTTAACAGTACACCAATATCTTGAATTATGGGTTTAAACTTAGGTTGTAAAAATGCACTACCCGAAGGAAATGAACCATTCTCTCTAATACGAATAATTATTTGCTGCCCTAAAGATTCAAGCTCAATTGCACCATCTATTATTTGCTTTTCAAGCTGCTGCGCGATTTTTTTAACGAGCTCGTTAGTTTGTTCCTGATCGGCCGCTGAAGTTGCTTGCTCTGACGATTGCTCTTGAGAAGTACTACGAGATTCGCCACCACGTTTATCCCCGCGTTGTTCTTGCCTGCCGCCAGCTGAGCTTTCATCTCCAGCCTGAAACTCTAACATTTGTTGAGTCATTTCTACTGTTTGTTGCTGAATGGTTTCTATTGGGGTTGGCTCTGGTTTGCCTGGGGTAAACTCCATAGCAATAACAGAGGTACCTTTAGGGATATCTTTTACTTCAATTTTATTCTGCACACCAAAAGCAAACTTCATAGAGCCCGCAATTTGTTTAAACTTAAGTACATCCATTTCTGAAAACGCAAGCAAGAGTACAAAAAAGCACATTAACAGTGACATCAAATCGGCAAACGTTCCCATCCATGCTGGTAGGCCTGGTGGTGGGCATTTGCACTCTTGATCAGACATAATTACTCCTCGGTATCTACTTTGCGTTTAGATTCAGCTAAGTAATTTTTCAAAATACCTTCGATAACTTTTGGATTTTGGCCATCTTGTATACCTAAAATAGCATCTAAAATTAAACGCTGATTCATAGCTTCTTCGTCTTTACGCAGTTCAAGTTTTACCTGAATAGGAATTGCCACAACATTGGCTAAAAACGCACCATATAAAGTTGTTAAAAGCGCTACCGCCATTGCCGGACCAATTGCTTTTGGGTCATCCATGTTAGATAACATTGCAACTAAGCCAATTAGAGTACCAATCATTCCCATTGCTGGTGCAATATCGGCTAATGACTTAAATAAGCCTGCACCCATTTCATGTCGAGTAGTGGTTAAAGAGATGTCTTTTTGAAGTGTGGCGCGAACAACATCTGCGTCATGGCCATCAACAAGCATGTCGACGCCTTTGCGCATAAATGGATTTGGGATTTCAGCTTCTTCGAGTGCTAAAAAGCCCCCTTTACGAGCTGAATCAGCAAGTTCTACTGCTTTTTCAATAAGTTCTTCTGGCGTTTCAATTTTAAACATAAACGCTTTAGCAACAACTTTACCTATACCCAAAAACTGCGACATGGTGAAATTTGATAAAACAATGAAAAGTGAACCACCAAATACAATTACACTAGAAGGAGCATCGGCAAACATAGCCATTTCACCGCTACTACTCATAAACATAGACATGACAATTAAGCCAATTGCGCCTAGGATCCCGATTATGGTTGCTAAATCCACATTTCCTCCAGAAGTTTCATGCTTAATGGCCTTATCATAAACTTTTATTATTAACTGCTTATCGGCAAC